>DATHLY010000001.1:0-2999 GCA_035487655.1 Rhizomicrobium sp.
CCCCGACGGCAAGGTGTTCCAACGCGGAGGCCAGCCCGCGGCGGGCAGCGCCGATCCCAATGGCGGCGCCTTTGGCGGTATCGCCAGTCTGAACGGTCCCACAGGCCGGCAACGCGGCTCGATCGCGCGAGATGGGCTCACCGATCCCATCGTGCCAGGCATGATCTCCATCGAAGGCATTCCCTTGATGAAGCCGCCCTATGGCACGATCACCGCGATCGACCTCGGCAAGGGCACGCTGGTCTGGCAGATCGTGCATGGCGAGACGCCGGACGCCATCAAGAACCACCGGCTGCTCAAGGGCGTCACGATCCCCCGTACCGGCCAGTCCGGAATCCTGGGGACCTTGACCACCAAGACATTGCTGATCTGCGGCGATTGCGGCTTGTTCACGGACGAGAGGGGACGCAAAGGAGCGCGATTGCGCGCCTATGACAAGGTCACCGGCGAAGAAAAAGGCGCGGTGTTCATGGACAAGGTGCAGACCGGCGCCACCATGACCTACATGCACCAGGGCAAGCAGTATCTTGTCTGCGCACAGGGCGGTGCTTTTGGCGCCGACTTGGTCGCATATTCCTTACCCGGTGAAGCTCCTCCACCGCCGCGGCGCGAGGAGCGCTAGAGCGCAATCGGGCGAGTGCGCAGCACTTCGCCCGAAAATTGCGCGATAATTAAATACTTGCGCAATCGGGCGAGTGCGCAGCACTTTGCCCGAAAATTGCGCGACAATTAAATACTTGCGCAATCGGGCGAGTGCGCAGCACTTCGCCCGAAAATTGCGCGATCCCCCGAAACCGCGTCAGCGGGTGATCCAGCGCGCCAGTTCTGCCCTGCGCTGCGCGTAGACGACCGACAGGCAACCGAGGTTGTTGCAGGAATCGCGGGCCGCCAGCCATTCCTGCTGCTGGTCGAAAAGCTGCGACGCGTCGATCGCGTTCTCGCGCGCGCGACGATAGAGCGCCGCCAACTGCACATCCTGCGCCGCCAGATTGGGATTCGTGCAGATCAATCTGAGAGCCAGCCGCCTGGCCTGCGTGCAATCGAAGCTTGTCGGGAATGTGGGCGGCGGTTCGGCTGCCCCCGGCGGGTTCATTGGTCCATTGGCTGCCTGGTCGAGGGGCGCATTGGAACCTTCCGCCTTCGGTGGCGATGGCGCGGCTGGTGGTGCGGCAGATTGAGCGACCGGTAGTGCGACTTTGTCGGCCTGGTGCCGCGGCATGGCGAGCAAGAAAATCACGATGACGACCGCCACGGCCGCCAGCGCGCCTATGAGCCAAGTCGCAGCACCGGAGGCCTTTGGCGCGGCAGTGCCCTTTGCCACCAAGGCCGATTTCAGATTTTGAAATTCGGCCTCGCTGAGCGTGCCGCTGGCCCGCAACGCCTGAAGCTTTTCGAGCTGCGCCGCAATCGAAACGCTGTCGCCGTCATTCATGGTAAGCCCCCGCCCGACGGAAGAGTATTCCATCATCGCCGTCCCTGCCGGTCAACAGATCGTCTTTTCGCGGCAGCGCAAGGCGATAAGCCGTTGGGCGATTGCGGATATTCCGCGCAATGTTATCTTGGCGCGACCAAGCGGGAGGCGGTGTAATGCGAATTCTTGTGCTGCTCGCCGCTGCCGTGGTGGCCATTGTGGCCAATGTGGCCAATATGGCAACAAGTGCATCGGCGGGAGCAGCATCTCTCCCCGATCCCTTCGGTCCTCCCCAACGCCATTGGGCAAAACTGCCCGACGGAAGACCCTGGGGCACCAGCGCCGGTATCGAGATCGGTCCGCATGGCGAGATCTGGGCCATCGACCGCTGCGCCGGCAACAGTTGCGATGGATCGAAGCTGGCGGCGGTGCATCAGATCGATCCCAAGACCGGAAGGCCGATCCGCAGCATCGGCGCGGGCCTGTTTGCCTTCCCCCACGGCCTGCATGTCGACCGTGACGGCAATGTCTGGGTGACGGATGCAGTTGTCAGCAAGGATGGCAAGAAAGGCGAACAGGTGATCAAGCTGTCGCCCGGCGGCAAGGTGCTGATGCGGCTGGGAACAGCCGGCATTTCGGGCGGCGGGCCTGATCGGTTCCACGATCCGGGCGATGTCGTCACCGCGCCCAATGGCGACATCTTCGTCGCCGACGGTCATGGCACGGTGGCACCCGACCTGCCGCCCGACACCGTCACCCGCATCATCAAGTTCACGCCGGACGGCAAGTTCGTCAAAGCCTGGGGCAGCCTTGGCTCGAAACCCAGCCAATTCCGCAACCCCCACGCGCTGGTGTTCGACTCCCAGGGCCGCCTGCTGGTGGCCGACCGGGTCAACGGCCGGATCCAGATCTTCGACCAGAATGGCAAATATTTGACCGAGTATCGCGGTTTCGGCGCCCCCAGCGGACTGTTCCTCACCAAGGACGACACGCTTTTCGCCACCGACTACAACACCGAGGGCAAGAAGGGCACTTGGATCGGCAGCGCCCGGACCGGCAAGGTGTTTGCCTTTGTGCCTGATGCAGAAGCGGGCGAAGGCATCGCCTTGGGCAATGACGGCGTGCTCTATGCTGCAACGCCAGGTGGCATAACGCGGTTCTTGCCGAAGAAGGCACAATAGCGGCCCATGCGCCGTCCTGATAAACTGCACGCAATAACCAGAAAAAAGGGAAACGCCATGCTCAATCGCCGCCACTTCCTGGTTTCCAGCGCGGCTTTGGCCGTGAGTGCCGCTCCCGCACTGGCCGGCCTCGATCCCACCGACTCCGACATCAAGTTCGGCACCACCGGCTCGATCTTTGGCGCCTGGAACGGGCCCACCGGCGCCATGAAAATGTCGACCGACATGCGGATGATGCTGGAAGACGTGAAGCATTACGGTCTTGAGGGGTTCGAACCCTATTCTGGTCAGGTCGGGCAGTGGCTGGACAAGCCGCTGGAGCTGAAGAAGCTGTGCCAGGAGGTCGGCGTCACTTTTGTCGATGTCGGCGACCTGCCTCGCCGTCCCGGCAGTGCCCCGCCCACGCG
>DATHLY010000002.1:0-2825 GCA_035487655.1 Rhizomicrobium sp.
TGGCTCCAGGCGCACGATCGCCGAGGTGACCGATGGCGGCGGCACAAAGGCCCCCTTGTTGACGTCGAACAGAATTTTCGCGGTGGCGCGCCAACCCGCCAACACTGAAAGCCGTCCGTAATGTTCACTTCCCGGCCGGGCCGTGATGCGCTGCGCCACTTCCTTCTGGAACATCAGGGTCAGGCTGGCCCAGAGCGGCGGCCAGGCCTGCACCGTGAGCCATTTGATCAGCAGGGCCGTTCCCACATTGTAAGGCAAGTTGGCGACAACGCGTACGCCACGCGGCAGAAGTGCGCCTTCATCCAGTTCCAGCGCGTCGGCGGAATGCACCTCCAATTTTCCCGGCCAGGCGCGAGCGATCTCTTCCAGCGCCGGCAAACAGCGCGCATCGCGCTCCACCGCAATCACCTTGTCCGCGCCTTCGCCGAGGAGCGCACGGGTCAGGCCGCCGGGCCCGGGGCCGACTTCATAGAAGATCCCACCTTCGGCAGCGCCGGCCGCGCGCGCGATCTTGCGCGTAAGGTTGAAGTCGAACAGGAAATTCTGGCCTAGGGACTTTTTCGCCGCCAAGCCATGCGCGGCGATCACGTCCCGTAAGGGTGGCAGCTTATCGGCTTGCGGCATTGACCCGAGAATCCGATAAATCCGCAGCCATTTGGATCGCCGCGATCATGCTGCGCGCATCGGCTTTGCCGGTGCCGGCAATATCTAGCGCCGTGCCATGGTCGGGCGAGGTGCGCACGATCGGCAGGCCCAGCGTCACATTCACGCCATCCCAGAAGCTCAAAGTCTTGATCGGGATCAGCGCCTGGTCGTGATACATGCACAGCGCCGCGTCATAATTTTTGCGCGCCTCCTCATGGAACAGCGTGTCGGCGGAAAGCGGTCCCTTCACATGAAAACCGCGCGCGTTGAGGGCTGCTATTGCCGGCGCGATCACCGAACCGTCTTCGCCGCCCAGCACGCCGTCTTCCCCGGCATGAGGATTGAGGCCCGCCACCGCCAGGCGCGGGTTGAGAATCCCGAAATCGCGCCTGAGCGCGGTCAGAATGATCTCGCCGGTGTCGAACACCGCCTGTTTGCTGATCGCCTTGGGCACATCGGCGATGGGCATGTGGATGGTCAGCGGCACCACCCGCAATTTGTCGCTGGCCAGCATCATCACGGCCCGGCGTGCGCCCGTCAGATGGGCGAGGAATTCGGTATGGCCGGGAAAGGCAAAGCCCGCCGCCTTCAGCACCGCTTTGTGGATGGGCGCGGTGACAAGTGTCGCGGCTTCGCCCCTCAGGCAGGCAGAAACCGCGATCTCGATGGCTTCAGTTACCGCGGCGGCGTTGCGGACATCTGGTTTTCCCGGCGCGGCCGCGACGGGCGCATGGGTCGGAACCAGCGCGTCTTTGTGGGAAGCAAAAATGTTCGTGTCGCCCACAAGCTTCAGCGGGTGACCGCCAACCTTGCCGCCGAAATGATCGAAAGCCCTGAGCGCGACCTCCGGTCCAATACCCGAGGGCTCGCCCATGGTGATGAGAATGGGAAGTTCAGTGCCCTTACCGAATGAGGGCATCGGGCTTGCTGTCGTCGCGCACCTGGATATTGGCGTCGCGCTTCAGGTCGCGCAGATAACGCCGCGCGAGGGCGGCGATCTGGCTCTGGAACAGCTGGTCTTCCACCTGCTGGCGGCTGGGCATCACATAGGCGGTCTTGACTTCGATCCGCTTGTCGCAGCGCCCGATCAACTCGACACCGGCGTCCGACAGGAACGGCGCCGCCGCCTCGCCGGGATGGGTGGCTTTCATCGCATCCTGGATTTGAGGACTGAGTTCGGCGAGCTTTGCCTCGCCCAGGTCCATATAGACCGAACCATTCATCTTCTTGTGCAGGTCATCCAACTGGCCGCAGCCGGAGTAATGCGTTTGGATCTGCAGCGCCACTTTCATGATTTGCTCGATCTGCTCCTTGGGGCCGCGAGGATCGACCGGAAAAAGCAGGCGCGCCAGCGGCAAGGTGCCGGCCGGTCCGCTCGGTCCGGTTGGAATGTTGGCGATCTGGGTGCCTAGCGGCTCCTGCCGCTCCCGCAGGGCCAGAATGTAATAGCCGCCCGTGGAGCGAATGGGATCGGAAATGGCGCCCAATTCCATCTTTCCCAGCGCCACATTCAATTCCGGCGCCAATTGCCCGTCATTGATCCAGCCCATGTCGCCGCCGGTGGCCGCCGACGGATGCTGGCTGAACTGGCGCGCCACGACCGGGAAGGGCGCGCCCTGGTGCAGCTGGTTCTCCACCTCCTCAGCGTCCTTCTTAACCTTGGGGTCCAGCTCGGGATTGTCCACCGGCAGGAAGACTTCCAGCACGTGATAATGCGGCCTGTTGGCGCTTTCGGCGTTGCGGGCCATTTCGGCATCGATCATTTCCGGCGAGATATTCACGCGGTCGGAATATTCGTCCTGCACCGCTTTTTGCCAGGCGATGGAAGCGGTGAGCTGGGCGCGCAGCGCATCCTCACTGGCGCCGGCTGCTTTCAGGTTCTGCCGCAGCTGTTCGACAGTGAAATGATTGTCCTGGGTCATGCCGTTGATGCGCTTGTCCACCTCAAGGGGGCTGACCGTGATTTTTTTCTTTTGCGCTTCCTGGAGCTGGAGTTTTTCGGCTTCCAGCACTTCCAGGATCTGGCCGCGGATGCGGGTCTTCTGTTCCGCCGTCAACTGCTGGGTGATGCCTTGGAGCGCCAGGTAAAGGGCGACACGCTGCCTGAGCTCGAAATCGGAAATGGTTTCATCGTTCACCGTGGCGACGATGGAATTGGCATTGTCGGCGTCCTTGTCGGA
>DATHLY010000003.1:0-5293 GCA_035487655.1 Rhizomicrobium sp.
TCACATGCAAGACATGACCGTCGTCATTACCGGCGCCACCTCAGGGATCGGCGAAGTGGCTGCGATCCGCCTTGCGGAAAAAGGTGCCCGCATTGTCTTCACTGCCCGTGACAAGGCGCGCGCTGACGAGACAATGGGAAAGCTGAAGCGCGCCAATCCGAACGCCGATCATGTCCTGCATATGGCCGATCTTTCGCGGCTGGTGGAGATGAAGCGCGTCGGCGCTGAGCTGGCGCGCGAGTCTCGAATCGATGTCCTGATTAACAATGCCGGCGCCCTGTTCAACAAAAGGCTGGAGACCGAGGACGGGCTGGAGATGACTTTTGCCCTCAATCATATGGCCTATTTCGTCATCACCAACACGTTGTTGAGCAGGCTGAAAATAGGCGCGCGCATCGTTACCGTCGCCTCCAACGCTCATCGCGGCGCCAGACTGGATTTCGACGACCTGCAGTCGCGGCGCGGCTATGCGGGCTTTCCGGTCTATTCCAAATCCAAGCTCTGCAATATCTTGTTCAACCGTGAACTGGCGCGGCGCCTCGCAGGGACGGGCGTCACCGCCAATGCACTGCATCCCGGCTTTGTCGCCACCCGCTTTGGCGACAATAGCGGCGGGCTCATGCGCACCGTGCTGAAAGTGGCCAAGCCCATCGGCGCGATTTCTCCGGAAGAGGGCGCCCAGACCATGATCTATCTGGCGTCGTCGCCTGAAGCGGCCGGGGTCAGCGGGGAATATTTCTATGAATGCAAGACCGCCACGCCGACGGCGGAAGCGCGCAATGACGAAGATGCCAAAAGGCTGTGGGACATTTCGCAAGAGATTGCGGGGCTGGAATGCTGAAGTGGGTGATCCGTATCGCCATAATCCTGATATGGTCGTTTTGCATCTATGGTTTTTTGGGCGGGTCTTTCGTCTATCGGGAGGACCTGCCCAGCGGAAAGTACAATCTTTATATCCTGACCATGTACAAGACGCTGCCGCCGCCGCCCAAGGGTCCGTCCTATTGCAACTTCGTCAATGCCGGAGCTTACGCGCTGGCGCTGCCCTGCGATCTGAAGCCGCCTTTTATCGGCTGGATGCAGGGTGGCAAATACTGATGTCGGTTTCGAAGTTCGCACGCTCTAGGCGAACACTGCCAGGCCGGTTTCAAGTCTGACTTTCCCTGACGCCAGCAGTTTCAGCGCCTCGGGATACAGTTCGTGTTCCACCGCCAGTACGCGCTCGGCAAGTGTCTCGGGCGTATCGGATGGATGCACGGGCACGCGGGCCTGGGCGAGCACCGGGCCCGCATCCAGCTCCGGCACCACGAAATGCACGCTGGCGCCGCTTGTGGCTTCCTTGGCCTCTATCACACGTTCATGGACTCTGGTGCCCTTGTAAGCGGGCAGCAGCGACGGGTGGATGTTAATCAGTTTTCCTTCCCAACCGCGCGCAAAACCGTCGGACAGGATGCGCATGAAGCCAGCCAGCGCCACCAGCTCGGCATCCGCCGCGCGCAGCGCCGCATCCATCTCGGCATCGAAGGCCTCGCGCGTCTTGCCTGCATGGGGAATGACCAAAGTCGCGATGCCTGCCGCCTCGGCTATTTCAAGTCCGCCCGCGCCCTCGACATTGGAAATCACCAGGATGATTTTATAGCTCGAATCTTGCGCCGCTATCAGCGCGCCGAGATTGCTGCCGCGGCCGGAAATCAGAACCGCAACTCTTTTCCTAGAAAAACGGGGCTTCAAAGCTTCAAGGCTCCGCGATAAACCACTTTGGCTTCTCCAGCGCCGTCGCGGCTTGCCGCGGAGGCGCCATCCGAAGAGCCGTGAAGCAGCCTGCCGATGCGGATAGCGTGCTCGCCGGATTCTTGGAACGCGTCGATGACATGGCCGGCATTCCTGTCATCCGTCACCGCGACCAGCCCAATGCCGCAATTGAAGGTGCGCAGCATTTCCTGTTCTGCGATGTTTGCTACCTTGGCCAGCCATTGGAAGACCGGCAGCACGGGAATGGCATCCAGGTCCACTTCGGCATCCAGGCCTTGGGGCAAACACCGCGGCAGATTGTCGGTAATGCCGCCGCCGGTGACGTGGGCCAACCCCTTCACCCCGCCCGTTTGCATCGCTGAAAGGGCTGCGCGCACATAGAGGCGTGTCGGGATGAGCAAGGCTTCGCCCAGTGTCCTTGCCAATGTCTTACCGGTCGCGAAGGGAGCGGCGGCGTCCAGGCTTAGCCCGCTTTTCTCCACCACCTTGCGCACGAGGGAATAACCGTTGGAATGGACCCCGCTTGAGGCCACCGCGATCAGCACATCGCCGGCCTTCATCGTGTTCGTCTTGGGCAGGATGGCATGACGCTCAACCGCACCCACGGCAAAGCCGGCCAGGTCGAAATCGCCCTTGGCGTAAAGACCCGGCATCTCCGCGGTTTCTCCGCCGATCAGGGCGCAACCCGACTCCTTGCAGGCGCGCGCGATGCCTTCCACCACGATGGCGGCGGAGTCGACGTCCAGCTTGCCCGTGGCGTAATAGTCCAAAAAGAAAAGTGGCTCCGCGCCCTGCACCACGATGTCGTTGACGCACATGGCCACCAGATCCTGGCCGAGGCCGTCAAAGTGTTTGGTGTCGATCGCCAGCTTGAGCTTGGTGCCCACTCCGTCAGTGCCTGCCACCAGGATGGGGTCCTTGAAGCCCGCCGCCTTAAGGTCGAACAGCCCGCCAAAGCCCCCAAGATCGGCATCGGCACCCCGCCGCCGTGTCGACTTGGCTGCGGGTCCGATCCGCTCCACCAACGCCTCGCCGGCGTCAATATCCACGCCTGCATCTTTATAGGTCAGGCCAGAACCGGCGGTATTGTCTTGCGGCATCAGGTTCGTTTACGGCGCCGGGGCGGGCGGCGCAAGACGCTTCCCTCCTCGCGCACAGCACCGCAATTTTGCCTGCTTTGCCGGGCAGTTAGATGCCTTCCGCCGGTCACATGAGGCCGGTATAGTTGCAAAGCCCAAAAAAGGCCGTTCATGACATTTCGTTCGATTTTCCTGTTTGCCGTCGCGCTTGTGTATGCGGCACCTGCCGCGGCGCAGGACAACAGCCTTTATACCGTCTCCAATGTCCATGTGGACGCCACCGGCGCTTCCAGCACCGAGGCGATGAACGCTGGCATCGCCCAGGGGCGGGGCAAGGCCTTCCAGATCGTCTACCGCCGGCTCACCCGTCAGGCGGACTGGGTCAGGCAGCCGGCATTGGACTTGGCGGGGCTTCTGCGCGTCAGCCGCGGCTACAACATCGCCAATGAGCGTCGCTCAACCACGCGCTATGTTGCTGACGTCACTTATATGTTCAATCCCGAATCGGTGGCGCGTCTGTTGCGCAGCTCTCAGATCGCCTTCTCCCAGACTCAGGCCAGGCGAATCCTGGTGATTCCCATGTCGCCCGGTGTCAGCCACGGTCCCTGGTCGCAGGCGCTGATGGCGCCGGCTTTCCGCGACAGCCAGGTGCCATTCACGGTGCTCGCTCCCGAAGATGACACGGCATTGGCGGGCCTGAGTTTGGATACTGCCGCCTGGAACGATGTCTCCGCGGTCGCGGCCAAGAATCGGGTCAGCGAGGTTGGGCTGGTTCAGGCCGTTTATGCCAATGGCAAAATGACGGTGAACATCCGCCGTTTGGGCGTGGGCGAGCAGCCGGCCAAGACCAGCGTCGAGGTGCCGATGCTGCAGACCGTGGGCACCACTTATCCGGCAGCCGCGCAAGCCGCGGTGCGAGCCATCGAGGATATGTGGAAGACGCGCAGCGCGATCGATTTCAGCCAGCGCGGCCGGCTGACTGCGGATGTCCACATCGCCAACCTGGCGCAATGGGGTGAGATTCAAACCGCGCTGGGCCAGATCAGCAATGTCACCGGCGTGACCGTGACGGCCATGAGCATGAATTATGCGCGCATCAACATGGGCTATCAGGGCGGCCTCGACCAATTGCGTGAAGCGGCGGGTGGGGCGGGGCTGTCGCTGACCAATCGTGGCGGGCAATGGACGCTCGCCCGCGCTGGTCAATGAGCTAAGGAGCGCCAGGGCGATGATCCGGCCAAGGATCAAAGACGTGCCCAACATTCTTTCGGCGCTGAGGCTGCTGGCCGCACCCTTCGCGTGCTTTCTGATCATCGCCGGGCATGACACGGCGGCGCTGCTCGTATTTGCCGCGGCCGGCGCCAGCGATGGGCTGGACGGGTTCATTGCACGGCGCTGGGGAGTGACATCCGATTTTGGCGCCTGGCTCGACCCGGTGGCGGATAAGCTTTTGATGCTGCTTTCCTTCTCAGCGCTTTTCATTGTGAGCGTGACGCCTCTATGGCTGGTAGCGCTGGTGGTCGCCCGCGATGTGGCGATCGTCCTGGGCTGGCTGCTGGTCAAACTGTTCGCCTCGCCGATGGCGACCTCTCCTTTGTTCGTTGGCAAAGTCTCGACCTTGATCCAGCTTTTGTATGTCCTCGGCGTGCTGCTGGTTCAGGCCTTCGACATCCAAGCACCGCGTCTGGTACAGGCGGCAGCCTGGATCTGTGGGCTGGTCACCATTCTATCGATGGCGAGCTATGGGTCGAATTTCTTGCGCGGATATTTTCAGGGGCGGCGCACCGCATGACTCAGTTGGTTTTGCCGCTGGAGACGCGAAGCGCACAGGGCCGCGCCGACTTCATTGTCGCGCCTGGCAATGAGCGGGCCGTGGCATTCATCGATTCCTATCCCAACTGGCCGGCGCCGGCTGCCGCCCTCTACGGACCGCCCGCCAGCGGCAAATCCCATTTGGCGGCGGTTTGGGCGGATAAGGCGGGTGCCAAAATCGTCGAAGCGCAGAGCCTGAGGATCGAAATCCCCGAAGGCGCGCTGGTGGTGGAGAATGTGGGCCCGGGGGCTCCGGAGGCTCCCTTGTTCGCCCTCTTGGAGCGGGGGGCGCCTTTGCTTCTTACGGCGCAGGTTCCGCCGGCGGAATGGCCGCGAGCCTTTGACTTCTCCTTGCCCGATCTCGCTTCGCGGCTGCGCGCCCTTCTGGCTTTCGCCCTTTGGGCGCCTGATGATGCCCTGCTGATGGGCCTGGCGGTCAAGCTCTTCGCCGATCGCCAGCTTGCGGTCAGCGAGGAGGTGGTCGCTTATCTCGCGCTCCGGATTGAACGCTCGTTCGCGGCAGCGCGCGATGCTGTCGCCGCGCTGGATGCCGCCGCCCTGGCGGAGCAGCGCCGCATCACCGTGCCGCTGCTCCGCCGCGTATTGACGCTCTGACAGCCGGCGTCACTGGCGGTCGATGCCTTTCAGCA
>DATHLY010000004.1:0-2473 GCA_035487655.1 Rhizomicrobium sp.
TGGTGCTGGTGATGTACGTCTTCCTGCAGAATTGGCGCGCGACGCTGATCCCGGCAATAGCGGTGCCGGTGGTGCTGTTGGGCACGTTCGGCGTGCTGGCGGCGGCGGGCTATTCCGTCAATACGCTGACCCTGTTCGCGCTGGTGCTGGTGATCGGGCTTTTGGTGGACGATGCCATCGTGGTGGTCGAGAATGTCGAACGCATCATGCATGAGGAGCGGCTGCCACCGCGCGAGGCCACTCTCAAGAGCATGCAGGAGATCACCGGCGCCCTGATCGGCATCGGGCTGGTGCTGACGGCGGTGTTCCTGCCCATGGCGTTCTTCGGCGGTTCGACCGGCGTGATCTACCGGCAGTTTTCCATCACCATCGTCTCGGCGATGTCGCTATCGATCATGGTGGCCTTGGTGTTGTCGCCCTCGCTTTGCGCCACCTTGCTCAAGCCCGTGGAGGGCGAAGGCCATCGCAAACGCGGCATTTTCTTCGAAGCATTCAACCGCAATTTCGACGCTTTCCGCGAATGGTACCACAAAAGCACGGCTTGGTTCCTCCGGCGGACCTGGGGCACCATGCTCGCCTATCTGGGCATCGTCGCGGTCCTGCTGGTTCTGTTCGTCCGCATGCCCACCGGCTTTCTGCCGGATGAAGACCAGGGTTTTATCTTCAACCTGATTGCCCTGCCTGCCGGCACCACCCAGCCTGAAACACTGAAGGTGGCGCAGAATGTTGCCCAATATTATCTCGATGCCGAAAAGAACAATGTGGACTTCGTCTTCGCGGTGGCGGGTTTCTCCTTTGCCGGCTCCGGCCAGAATACCGGCATCGCTTTCACCCATCTGAAGAACTGGAGCGAGCGAAAAGGCTCCTACAACAACTCCGACTCCATCGCCAAGCGCGCCATGGGGCATTTCTTCCCGCTCAAGGATGCCCAGGTCTTCGCCATCGGTCCGCCGTCGATACAGGAGCTGGGCAATGCCTCCGGCTTCGATCTGGAGCTGGAGGATCATGGCAATATTGGCCATGACGGACTGATAGCCGCGCGCAATCAATTGCTGGGCCTGGCCGCCCGCGATCCCTTGCTGCAGCAGGTGCGACCCAACAGCCTGGACGATACGCCCCAGCTGCATGTCGATATCGACCAGGCCAAGGCCAGTGCGCTGGGTCTGTCGCTGGCCGACATCAACACGACTCTCAGCGCCGCCTG
Source organism: Rhizomicrobium sp. (assembly GCA_035487655.1). Classification (GTDB taxonomy): domain Bacteria; phylum Pseudomonadota; class Alphaproteobacteria; order Micropepsales; family Micropepsaceae; genus Rhizomicrobium. The sequence continues at coordinate 1,205 of DATHLY010000004.1, forward strand.
GGGCTCAAGCTATATCAACGATTTCATCGACCGCGGCCGCGTCAAGCGCGTTTATATGCAGGGCGACGCGCCCTATCGCATGACGCCCCAGGACCTGGACCGCTGGTATGTGAAAAGCGCCAACGGCACGATGGCGCCCTTCTCCTCCTTCGCCAACTCGCGCTGGACCATCGGGCCTGCCGCACTGACGCGCTATAACGGCCTCGCCGCCATCGAATTGCAGGGTCAGGGCGCCGGCGGCGTATCGACCGGCACGGCGATGGCGGAAATGCGCAAGCTGGCCCAGCAATTGCCCAAGGAGGTTGGACTGGAAACTACCGGCCTGTCCTATCAGGAAGAAGCCAGCGGCGCGCAGGCGCCGGCGCTCTATGCCCTCTCCATCCTGGTGATCTATCTCTGCCTGGCGGCCTTGTATGAAAGCTGGGCGATTCCCTTGTCGGTCATGCTGGTGATTCCATTGGGCGTGGTCGGTGCATTGGCCTTGACCAGCGCGCGCGGCCTGTTCAACGACATCTATTTCCAGGTTGGCCTTTTGACCACCATCGGTCTTTCCGCCAAGAACGCTATCCTGATCGTGGAGTTTGCGGTAGACGCGGAACGCAAGGGCGCATCCGCCTTCGACGCCGCCATGGAGGCGGCGCGTCTGCGGTTGAGACCCATTCTGATGACATCCATCGCCTTCATTGCCGGCGTCACGCCGCTCGCCTTGGCGCATGGCGCGGGTGCGGGCAGTCAGAACGCGATCGGAACGGGCGTGGTCGGCGGTATGATCACCGCCACCGTGCTGGCGATCTTTTTCGTGCCGGTGTTCTTCCAGCTGATCAACACACGGTTGCAGCATCATAAGTAGTTCTAGTTTACCCCCATCCGTCACAGCTCGGGTCGGCTCCGCCGACACCTCGCTGTGACACCTTCCCCCTTCCTGGCGCTTCGCGCCGAAGGGGGAAGGGAGCTGTCGGATGCTTCGGGTCGCGCCGCGGTGTGCGGCGCTCGAGTTCAATTGGCCCCCACCTGTCGCAGCGAAGGTGAGTAGCGACAGCGTACGAACGCGGAGCCGACCCGAGCTGTGACGGATGGGGGTAACAAACAAAGCAATTCATGAACTGACAAAAAGTCATTTCCTAATCGGAATGGCTCCACGGGCGTGAAGAACCAAAAGCAGATTTGCGCGAGGTCGCACATTTGACGCGCACCTGCGGGCGGGCTACAGCCCCGGGCGACGTCACGGCCTGAACTGCAACGTCTCATCAGGACGGTTTCCATCGCATG
>DATHLY010000005.1:0-5454 GCA_035487655.1 Rhizomicrobium sp.
TGAAACCATTGAAGGCCATATTTCCCCCTGTGAACTTGCGGCCACTGACCGGACCGCTATCGTGAAACAAGACGTTCGGGACTGGCCCTTTCCCCACCCCCGCTATTGATCGGGATCCGCCGCAAGCACCCAGGTGTCGCCAATTTGCCGCACCGTGATGGGCAGCAGCTTGGCCAAGGAATGCGCGAAGGCGCTGTTGTCGCCCACCCGGTACACGCCGCTGACCTTTAGAGCGGCCACGCTGGGGTCCACTGCCAGCTTGGCGGTGGAATAGCGGTTCATTTCCTCCGCCGCCTGGGACAGTTCCTCATTGTCGAACATGGCATAGCCGCTCTGCCAGGCCAGCACATGGGTCAGGTCAGGCTTGTCGCGCGTCTCGATGTCGTTGGCGGCAACCAGCCTTTCGCCCGCCTTGAGCCGCTCGCCGCGGGAGTCCGGTGCCGATGCCGGCTTCACATCGGCCTCGCCATGGATCAAGACGACCTGGACCTTACCGTCCTCGCAGCGCACATCGAAATTGCAACGCGTGGCGACAATCTTCTTTTCGGCTGCCTGAACGATGAACGGCCTCTTGATGTCCGGCGCGACGCGAAAATTGACCCGGCCATACTGCATATCCACTAGCCGGGCTGTTTCGCTGAAGGCGACGGAAACGCGGGTCTGGGCATCCAGGAAAAGCTGGCTGCCGTCGTCCAGCGCCACATGCTTCTGCTCGCCGACCTCGGTCTCATAGACCTTGGCGCTGGCCGATCGCCAGAACAACGCACTGCCGCCAGCCACTGCCAGAAGGCCGACGCCGGCAAGCAAGGCGCGGCGGCTGGCTTGCCCTGCGGAACGCTGCGGCGCACGGCCAAGGGAATTGCGAAGGTCGGACGGAAAATTGTGCAGACCGCCCACATCGCTCCACGTTCGGTCCACGGCTTCAAAGGCCGCGGCATGGTCGGGGCTGGTATTGAGCCAGTCGCGAAAGCCGGCTTCGTCGACCGCATCGCGGCTCTCGGCATGCAGCCGGGCCAGCCAAGCGGCAGCCTCCGCCCTCACCTGAGGTGATGGCACCCGTTCGGCCATGTCACCAGCCCTCCGTCCATTCGGTGAGGAAAAGAGTGGCCTTGGCGATATGTTTTTCCACCGCGCTCTGGCTGATTCCCAGGCGCTCGGCAATTTCGCGGTATTTCATGTCGTCGAGACGGTGCATCAGGAATATGTCCCGCGTGCGTGGCGTCAGGTGTGACAGCCCCTCCCGCACCCTGTCTAGACGAACGCGAGCCGCCAAAACCTCATCCTGAAGCGGCGAATTTTCCGGCGCAGCCAGATCCTCCGGCGGGACATCGGCGATGAAGCGCTCGTGCCGGAAGTTGTCGACGCCGATATTCACCGCCGTCCGCACCAGGAAACCGGCGATATTCTCAACGGCATGCTGAGCGCGGTAGCGCAGCAGCCGCAAGTAAGCGGAGTGCAGCAACTCCTCAGGATCGGCGCGGCCACGGGTTCGCACACGCACTTCCCTGATCAGCCGATCCCAGAATTCTCGGTTAACCGGAATATCGGACATGGCTCCCCCGAGCCCGACAACTATAGCGACGGTGGTTTGCCGAACAATTGGTTCAGGCCAATTGTCTGGCAAATAGACGGATACAAACCTGCGCCTGATGCGCGCAAAAAGGCCAATGCATATGCGGCATTGATTGTTCGGCCCTGGTGCAACGCACCATACGACGGGCGGGCTGCACGCTGTTCCGGACCTTGTCGAAGTAACATACCGTTATTGCTGGAATTTCTCGGGATCAATCCTTGCGAAACACGCTGTCCGGCCGCCAATGGGGGCGGGTCTCCGAATCGGCCAGGCGCGCGGCGATGGCGGCAACAAAGTCATCCAGCTTGGCGGCTTCGTCCTTCAGCATGGGCTGGCTTAGATCGTCGGACGGCGCGTGATAGCGATTGGCGCGCCAATCATGCTCGATGCCGAACTCCGGCGTATCCTTGGCAAAGCCGAACTTGAACACCAACGCCGGAATTCCTTCGCGCACGAAGCTGAATTGGTCGGTGCGGATGAAGACATTGCGGTCGGGGAGCGGGTCGGGGACCATCGCCAGACCCTGGGCCTCGGCTATGGCTCGGGCATCCTCGCCCAGACTGCTTTCCTCCTGACCTGGGGCATAGACCGTCTTCAATGGCCAGAGCGGCAAGGGCATGTCGAAGTTCAGGTCCGCGACGATGCTGCCCTTGGGAACCGTGGGGCGACGGGCATAGTAGCTGGAGCCCAACAGTCCCTTTTCCTCGGCGGTGAAGAAAAGAAAAAGGACCGATCGGCGAAGCGACGGGCCCTTTGCGAGGCGATGGGCAATGTCCAGCACCGTGGCGACGCCGGAGGCATCATCCATGGCACCGTTGTAGATCCTGTCGCCCTTGATCGGCGCACCGATCCCCAGATGGTCGAGATGCGCCGACACCGCGACATATTCGGATTTGAGCCTTGGGTCGTGGCCGTCCAATTTGGCCACAATATTGGGCGAGACGAGTTGACTGCGATGGGCAGTGACATCCGCCTTGAGTCGATAGGCCAAAGAAAATCGCGGCAATGGTTTTGACTCATCGGCCAGCGCGGCCAATTCCGTGAAGCTGTGGCCGCTGTCCTTGAACAGGATATCCGCGCGCGTAGGATCGAAGGTGGCGGCGAAAAATGGCACCTTGGTGTCGCGCAGTCCCGGATCCGCCAGATACATGCCCGGGCCGCGTGCCAGAAGTTTCTGCCGCTCCCAAAGGATTTCTACCTGCTTGGGGGTGGTGAGACTGACGATGCCCAGCACGCCGAGTTTCGCAAGCTCGGTATTGCGCTCGAAACGGGCATTGGATTTGAGGGCGCCGGACAAATCGGCGGGTCCGCCGCTCAGCACCACCACGATCTTGCCTTTCAGATCCTGGCCGGCGAAATCGTCATGGCCCTGTTTGGGCAGATGCAAGCCATAGCCGATGAAGACCACCGGCGCCTCGACATGGGCGGGACGCGGTCCGCCGCCCGCCGTGATCAGCATCTGCTCGCCAATCGTGAGCGGAACCGAGCCCCCATCCGGGGGCACAAGTTCGGCATGGCTCTGGTCCTGATCCACCAGCTGCTGTTCCAGCTTCACCGGCTGCAGATAGCCTTGGATGCCCGCGGGCTTCAGCCCTACCGCCCCCAAGCGTGAAATCACATAGCGGGCGGCGCGCTCATAACCGGGCGATCCGGTCAGCCGTCCTTCCATGCCGTCATCGGCCAGCGCCGACAAATCCGCCCACCATTGCGTAGCCGGCGCGCTGTCGGCCGCCAGCACTTTGACGGGCAGAATGAGCAGCATGCAAAGCAGGACTGCGCGCGGCGATCTGGACATGCGAATTCTCGGTGTGGCCATCTTCACGGTGACATGGACAAGACGGGGCGGAAAGACCATGCAGCCTGACATTTCTGCCGTCGCCTCCGGAGGCGGCAAACTGACCTGCTTTTGGGCAAAACTATTTTCGCGGACCCTTGTTGCGCAAGCAGAGCGCCGTCGCTTTAATCCTCTGAAGGCGCGACAGAATCGCGCCGTCAAGCGCCCGGAAGGACAGGCGCAAAATGGGGGCTCTCCAGGCAGGAACGTGCTGCGGTTCGCGGCTTCTATCTTGTTGGAGGAAAGACCATGACAGATCAACCGATCGCGCCCAGCAGGCGCTCACTTCTCAGCATGATCGGGGTCGTTGCTGGCAGCGCAGCGATGTATCACGCCATGACCGAATTGGGATATGCGGGCGAATCCACTTTCAAAGGCCCAATCAAACTGTCACCGCCGCCCAACGGCACGTCGGTGCTGGTTCTGGGCGCGGGCGTGGCCGGCATGGTCGCGGCGATGGAGCTGCGCGACGCCGGATACAAGGTACAGGTGCTGGAATATAACGGCCGGCCGGGCGGACGGAATTGGACGCTCTATGGCGGCGATACCTATACCGAGTTGGGCGGCTTGACCCAGAAGGTCGGCTTTGATCCCGGCCAATATATCAATCCCGGACCTTGGCGCATTCCCTATCACCATCAGGGCATCCTGCACTACATCAACCGGCTGGGCGTGGCGCTGGAGCCCTTCACCCAGGTCAACTTCAACGCTTACGTCCATTCCACCGAAGCCAATGGCGGCAAGCCGCTGCGCTATCGCGAAGTGCAGGCCGATTTCCACGGCCATGTCGCCGAGCTGTTGGGCAAATGCACGCGGCAAGGCGCGCTGGACCAGCTGGTTACCAAGGAGGACCGCGAAATCCTGCTGGCGGCGCTGCAAGATTGGGGCGCGCTGGACGGCAATTACGACTATTCCAAGGGCCTCGTATCCTCGAACCGGCGCGGCTATGAGGTGGATGCTGGCGGCGGATTGAAATCGCTGCCGGTCCCGTCAGAGCCCAAAGCGCTGCATGAGGTGTTGACCTCGCAAATGTGGGCCGCCATCGGTGCGGGCTGCAATTACGAGATGCAGAGCGCGATCTTTCAGCCCAAGGGCGGCATGGGAATGATCGGCGCGGCGATGGGCAAGGAGCTGGGTCCCTTGATCCAATACAACTGCAAGGTCATCGACATCCATCAGGACGACAAAGGCGTCACTGCCACCTATGTGGACTCGCGCAATGGCGCCACAAAGCGCACGGCAAGGGCCGACTGGTGCGTCTGCACGATTCCCGCTTCGGTGCTGAGCCAGATTCCCATGAATGTGGGGGCGCCGATGAAGAACGCGATCAATCAGCTGCCCTATCAGGCCGCGCTGAAAGTCGGCCTGCAATTCAAACGCCGCTTCTGGGAACAGGACGACCAGATCTATGGCGGCCACAGCTATACCAATCAGCCCAATTCCATCATCGGCTATCCAATGTGGGATTATTTCTCGAAAGGCAAAGGCGTGTTGCTGGGCGCTTACACGTTCGGCCAGCCCGCTTTCCTTGCCGCCGCCAAGCCGCCGGAAGAGCGCATCCAAGATGCGCTGGAATATGGCTCCAAAATCCACCCGCAATATAAGACGGAATATGAATGCGGCGTCGCAGTGGCCTGGCACCGGGTGCCCTGGACCTTGGGTTGCGCCGGCGCCTGGACGGATGCCGGGCGCGATACGCACTACGACAATCTCTGCGCCCTGGACGGACGGATCGTGCTGGCTGGCGAACACGCCTCGCGCATTCCCGCCTGGCAGGAAGGGGCGGTGACTTCGGCGCTGGATGCGATTGGCCGGCTGCATAAACGCGTGATGAGTGCCTGATCATGGAGAAGAGAGAGATGACGATGCGGTGCCTTCTGGCCGTGACGCTGGTCCTGGCCAGTGGCCTTCCTGCCATGGCCGACACGGCGCAGGGCGCGCCGCCGCCCAGAACCCGCCCGATGCAGCGTGGCGGCATGTTTGCGATGCAGGACGGCGAAGCGATTTATAAAGGCGTCTGCCAGGGCTGCCACATGCCGGACGCCAA
>DATHLY010000006.1:0-13965 GCA_035487655.1 Rhizomicrobium sp.
TGGCATCCCACTGTTCGGCATAGGCCTTTTCAGGGATGTGCCGGGAGACCAGCGTTTCCACCACGTCTTCGCGGAAATCAGCGATCTGATCTGAGACATCATCCGAGGACATGATCTCGCGGCGTTGCTCGAAGATCACCTTGCGCTGGTCGTTGAGCACATCGTCATATTTCAGGATGTTCTTGCGGATCTCGAAGTTGCGCGCCTCGACCTTTTGCTGGGCCTTTTCCAGTGCCTTGTTCACCCAGGGATGGGTGATGGCCTCGCCCGGCTCCAGCCCCAGCTTGGTGAGGATGCTGTCCATCCGTTCCGACCCGAAGATTCGCATCAAATCGTCCTGCAGCGACAGGAAGAATTTGGAACCGCCCGGATCGCCCTGGCGGCCTGAGCGGCCGCGCAGCTGGTTGTCGATGCGCCGGCTTTCATGCCGTTCGGTGCCGATCATGTAGAGACCGCCTGCGGCAATCGCTTTCTGCTTTTTGACATTCACTTCGGCGCGAATCTCGTCGCTCTTGGTGCCACGCTCATAATCGTCGGTGACGGCGGCCAGTTCCGACTTGATGCGCATTTCGGCATTGCCGCCCAGCTGGATGTCGGTGCCGCGGCCGGCCATGTTGGTGGCAATGGTCACCGCGCCGGGCACGCCGGCCTGGGCCACGATATAGGCCTCCTGCTCGTGATAGCGGGCGTTCAGCACATTGTGCGGGATCTTGCGCTTTTTGAGGATGTCGGAGAGATGCTCCGATTTTTCGATCGAGGTCGTGCCCACCAGCACCGGCTGATCCCGACCGCGGCATTCCATGATCAGCTTGATGATGGCTTCGTTCTTTTCGTCCGCGGTGCGGTAGACCTCGTCATCCTGGTCCTTGCGCGCCACCGGGAGGTTGGTGGGAATCTCCAGCACGTCCAGCTTGTAGATGTCCATGAACTCGGACGCCTCGGTCAATGCCGTGCCGGTCATTCCGGCGAGCTTGTCATAGAGGCGGAAATAATTCTGGAAGGTGATGGAGGCGAGCGTCACATTCTCCGGCTGGACCTGGACATTCTCCTTGGCCTCCAGCGCCTGGTGCAGACCTTCCGAATAACGGCGGCCTTCCATCATGCGGCCGGTGAATTCGTCGATAATCACCACCTGATCGTTCTTGACGATATAGTCCTTGTCCCTCTGGAACAGCAGGTGCGCCTTCAGCGCCTGATTCACATGATGGACGATGGTGATGTTCTCGGTGTCGTAGAGATCGCCATGCGGCAAAAGGCCGGCCGCCTTGAGCATCTGCGCCATATGCTCGTTGCCCAGTTCGGTGAGCGACACTTGGCGCGATTTTTCGTCCAGCTCGTAATCTTCCTTCACCAGTGCGCCCATCACCGCATCCACCTGGCGGTACGTCTCGCTCTGGTCTTCGGTCGGGCCGGAAATGATCAGCGGCGTGCGCGCCTCGTCGATCAGGATGGAATCCACCTCGTCGACGATGGCATAGACATGGCCGCGCTGGGTCATGGCATCCAGCGAATATTTCATGTTGTCGCGCAGATAGTCGAAGCCGAACTCGTTGTTGGTGCCATAGGTGATGTCCGCGCCATAGGCGGCCTTGCGCTCGCTGTCGACCAGGCCATGGACGATCACTCCCACGCTCATACCCAGGAAGCGGTAGATCTGGCCCATCCACTCGCTGTCGCGCCTGGCCAGATAGTCGTTGACGGTTACGACATGAACGCCTTCGCCGGCGAGCGCATTGAGATAGACGGGGAGGGTGGCGACCAGGGTCTTGCCTTCACCTGTCTTCATTTCGGAGATGTTGCCCCGGTGGAGCACCATGCCGCCCACCAGCTGCACGTCGAAATGGCGCTGGCCCAGAGTGCGCTTGGCTGCCTCCCGGACGACCGCAAAGGCCTCCGGCAGGAGGTCATCCAGTGTCTCGCCTTTTTCCAGCCGTTCGCGGAAGGCAGGCGTCATCCCCGCCAGTTCGGCGTCCGACATGGCCGCGAACTTGGGCTCAAGCGCGTTGATTTTGGAGACCGTGCTCCACAATGGCTTGACCTTGCGGTCATTGGCCGAGCCGAAAAGCGATTTGGCGAGCGAACCCAGCATGAAATCCTCTACATCCGGCCGGAAACGGGGGCTGAAGGTCGCCAAATCCGCATGGCGGCCGCGCGGGGAGACATAAGAACGCGCTAGTCTCTTGTCAAACCGGGGATTTTTAACACTATCCGGCCACGAACCGGGGGGAACATGGCCCAAAAAGCAAAGTCAGGTCCGAAGCTTGGGGATGCGCTGTCGCCTTTGGCGCCCAAGGCATTCCCAAAGCTGCCGCCTCTGGCTGGCGTCCGGCTGGCGACCGCGGCGGCCGGGATCCGTTACAAGGACCGAACTGACGTTCTGATGACACTGTTGGCTCCGGGGACTCAGGTCGCAGGGGTGTTCACGACCTCCAGGACGGCTTCTGAGCCGGTCCTATGGTGCAGGGACAAGCTCAAGGGTGGAGAAGCCCGGGTTCTGGTAGTGAACAGCGGGAATGCCAATGCCTTTACCGGCAAGGCCGGGCAGGAGGGCGTGCGCGCGATCGCCGGCGCGGCGGCGGCCGTGACGGGATGCCGCGCCCAGGAGGTATTCATGGCTTCCACAGGGGTGATCGGCGAACCGCTTCCCGCCGAAAAAATCACCAGAGTTCTGGCCAAGCTCGCGGGCGAGGGGGCGGCGGGCAACTGGCGCGCCGCGGCCGACGCCATCATGACCACCGACACCTATCCCAAGGCGGCCACCGCCACCGCCATGATTGATGGGGTCAAAGTGAGCATCAATGGCATCGCCAAAGGCTCGGGCATGATCGCGCCCGACATGGCGACCATGTTGAGCTTTGTTTTCACCGACGCCAGCCTGCCGGCGTCGGTGCTGCAGGAATGTCTGGCGGCCAGCGTGGGCCCCAGCTTCAATTCCATCACCGTGGATTCGGACACCTCCACCAGCGACACGCTGCTGCTGTTCGCCACCGGCAAAGGCGGCAAGCACCTGGCCATTGCCAAAGCCGGCGACAAAAGACTGACGGATTTCCGCAGAAGCCTGGATGCCGTGCTGTTGGACCTGGCATTGCAAGTCGTCAAGGACGGGGAGGGCGCGCAAAAGCTGATCCGCATCGATGTTTCCGGAGCCGAGAGCGACAGGGCGGCCAAACGCATCGCGCTTTCCATCGCAAATTCGCCCCTGGTCAAGACCGCGATCGCGGGCAATGACGCCAATTGGGGGCGGGTGGTGATGGCAGTGGGCAAGAGCGGCGAGGCCGCCGATCGCGACAGGCTGAAAATATCCTTCGGCGGCCATGTCGTCGCGGAAGCGGGCATGCGCGCCGCCAAATACAATGAGGCCGCCGCCACCAAGGCCGTCTCCGGCCGCGACGTGCAAATCGCGGTGGATATCGGCCTGGGTAAGGGGACGGCGCGGGTTTGGACCTGCGATCTCACCCATGGCTATATCGACATCAACGGCAGCTACCGGTCCTGATGGCGCTGACCGAGCGGTACCGCCTGTGGCGCAAGCGCGAGGATGGCTCGGACTTCATGGTCTGCGCCATGTTCACGCCGGACTATCGTCACTTTGCGGAGCGGCTGCTCAAATCTCTCAATCGCTATTCCATCTCACATGCATTGTATGAAGTACCGCAAATCTATCATTCCATCAGCCCAAAGGGGGGCACCGATCCGGAATTCAGCAAGCCGCACTTCATCCGCAATCTGCTCCGCCAGTTCGAACGGCCAATCCTCTATTCCGACGCCGACCTGATCTTCCGCAAGGAGCCTGAACTGCTGACGCGGCTTTGCGCGGAAGGTTGCGACTTTGCCACCTACAATTGGCTGGCTGACCCGATGAACGATGCCTGGCGGCCCGAGCCTGGATGTCGGCTATGGAAGTTCTATTTCCGTGTCGACTTGATGTCCGACACCCAACTCATGGCCAGCGGCGGCGTGCAGTTGTGGAGTGGGACGCCAGCAGCATTCCGGCTGCTGGATGGATGGGAGCAATCCTTGCAGCGCCATCCTCAGACTGAAGACGATCACTGCCTCGACTTCGCCTACAATCTCAGCGATCACACCGGCCTCATGCCCGCCTGGTTGACCAAGGAATATGTGCGCCTGCCATTCTGGATCTATGCCGATCCGGTGATCGACCATCCGGAATTTCCCACCCCCATCACTGGATATTTTCGGCCGTTGGGCAGCAGGCGCTTTGTCCATGCCGAACTCAAGCGTGCCAAGAAGACCGAGCCTTTTCCACGCGACGCCACCGTCGATGCGGAAGCAAGCCAACTTCTGATGCCGGATGAAGAGGGCAGGCTTGTCCCTTCCGGCCCGCTGCCGCGTCCGCTATATCTGCCGCATGTCTGAATCTGATTTGCGTTCCATCTCACGCCGCAGTGTCATGGCGTGCGGCCTGCTGTTGCCGGCCGTCGCCCACGCCGCGGATACGACATTCTCCCGGATCGAAGGACATGCCGGAGGGCGCATTGGCGTGGCGGCGCTGGATACCGGCAGCGGCAAGCGCATCGGCTGGCGGGCCGATGAACGCTTTCTCATGTGCTCCACCTTCAAGTTATCGCTGGCGGCGACGACCTTGGCGAAAGCGGATAGCGGCCATGAGAAATTGGACCGCCTGGTGCGCTATGGCGCGGACGTGCCGTTGGGAGTATCGCCCGCCACCCGCAAGAATGTCGCGCGCGGCATGACGGTGGCGGAATTGTGCGAAGCCGCGGTACTCTACAGCGACAATGGCGCAGCCAATCTGCTGCTGTCGGCCTTGGGCGGCCCGGCTGCCGTGACCACCTTTTGGCGTGGACTCGGCGACAGACTTTCGCGGCTGGACGATATAGAACCGAAACTCAATATTCCCGACGGCGCGCGCAACACCACCACGCCCGCCGCCATGCTGGGCAATCTGAATACCTTGTTGCTGGGCAATGCCCTGTTGCCGGCGTCGCGCAACAGGCTGCTGGGCTGGATGCATGCCAGCACCACCGGCGCCAAGCGTTTGCGCGTGGGCCTGCCAACGACTTGGCAATGGGGTGACAAGACCGGCACCAGCGGCGAAAATTATGGCGTGGTCAACGACATCGGAATCGCGGCACCGCCCGGCCGCAGCCCCATCCTGATGGTGGCTTACACCGAACGGAGCAATGAACAAAGCGTCGCCGCCATCGGCCGTCTGCTGGCCAAGGCTTTTGGCTAGACCAGGCTTGCATCCAAACTGATCTCGCAGTTCAACACTTTCGACACCGGGCAGCCTTTTTCGGCCATGCCGGCCAGCTCACGGAATTTGGCGTTGTCGATTCCGGGAATCTTGGCTCTGAGCGTCAGTTGCGATTTGGTGATGGCAAAGCCGTCACCCTGTTTCGCCAGCGTGATCTCGGCTTTGGTATTCATCTCCTCGGCCTTGAAGCCGGCTTGTTCCAGGATCAGCGACAGCGCCATGGTGAAGCATCCGGCATGAGCAGCGCCGATCAGTTCCTCCGGATTGGTGCCGGGTTTGCCTTCGAAACGGCTGGCGAAACCGTAAGGATAATCGCTCAGCGCGCCGCTCTTGGACGAAATCGCGCCCTTGCCGTCCTTGAGTCCGCCCTGCCACTTTGCGCTGCCAAATGTCGTCATTTGCTTCTCCTTTGCCCTGCGAAGGGAGCCTTGTCCCGCAATGGGGCAATTCCCTACAATTTTAAGCCATGCTAACCACGCAGCTTAACTCCAACTTAGCGCTGTGACGATAATATGAAGACATCGCAACCCTTGGTGCTTGTGGTGGCGGCGGCATTGGTGGATTCTGATGGACGTGTACTCATAGCGAAGCGTCCCGAAGGCAGGAGCATGGCGGGCTTATGGGAATTTCCAGGCGGCAAGATCGAGACGGACGAACGTCCCGAGGATGCGCTGATCCGCGAGCTGCGCGAGGAACTCGGCATCGCGGTGAAGGAGGCTTGTCTCGCGCCGTTCACCTTTGCTTCGCATACCTATGGCGCGTTTCACCTTTTGATGCCGCTCTTTGTCTGCCGCCGATGGGAAGGCACGCCGGAGCCCAGGCATCATGCGGCGCTGAAATGGGTGCGCCCCAAAGACATGAAGGACTATCCCATGCCCGCGGCCGATTTGCCGCTCATTCCCTTGCTGCGAGATCTCTTATGAAAAACTTTGCTCGCGATAAAAGCGGTGCCACCGCCATCGAATATGGGTTGATCGCCGGCCTGATCGCGCTGGTCATCATTACCGCCGTTACCACGGTGGGCACGACCCTGTCGTCCACGCTTTATGCGGCTGTGGCGGCAGCGCCCTAACTTCGGTCCTTTATGGCGTGTTCGGCGGTGCCCAACGCCTGGGCCAACCGCGTCTTTGCGCTGCCGGGCTGAAGCGGCTTTTGCTGGCTTTCGTGTGGCGCCCAACCGGTCAGATACAGCGTCTCAAACCGCGCCAATAACTTCCCGCCTTCGGCATGATGGCCGGCATAGTGCTCCAGCAGCGCCGTCAGCGTGTCGTGTCGCAAGAATCGCCGGCTGCGTTCGCTCATCACATTGGTCAGGCCATGGGCGCGAAGATCGCGCGCCAGGGCGAAAAAATCCCGGTAGCGGACAGTCAGCCGCTCCACATCGCTGACGGCCAGGGCAAAGCCTGCCCGCTGCAACAGGCCTCCCAAATCGCGCACATCGGCAAAAGGCGCAACGCGCGGGCTGACGCCGCCCCGCGTGGCGATTTCGGCATGTGCAAAGGCCTGCCTGAGCTCGATGAGCGTGCCCCCGCCCAGGAGCGCCGCCAGAAAGAGGCCATCGGGTTTCAGAGAGGAGCGGATCTGGACCAGCGCGCCCGGCAGATCATTGATCCACTGCAAGGAAAACAGGCTGACCGCGAGATCGAACGGACCATCCGCGATCAACACTTCCTGCGCATCGAAGTCGCCGCAATGCCAATTTCGGGCAAATGGTTGGATGTCAGGAGGCACAGTCTCGCCGATCCATAGGGCGTTTTCGAATGTGCGCGTGACCGCCGTCAAACGGTCGGCCAGCCCTTCCATCGCGGCCTGTTCCAAAAAGCGGTCGCCGCCAAGCGCTCTGGCACGCAAGCGCGCGCGCCGGCTCGCGGCAAAATCAAACAGCGGCGGGCGCCGGATTGGCCCTTTATGGTTTGGCCCCTTGTAATTTGGCCCCTTGTAATTTGGTATGTCAGGCATCTGCATTACACTAGTGGCTATGGAAGAGAATGTCGTCAAAGCGCTGCTGGACCTTTTGTTTCCACCGCTATGCCTGGGATGTCGAACCGCGGTCGGACAAGCGGGTTTTTGTGCCGCCTGCTGGAGCGCGCTGACCTTTCTCGATGGCCCGGGCTGCGCCTGTTGCGGACTGCCCTTCGCGGTGGCCCTGGAGGGAGAAATGCTCTGCGCCGGTTGCCTCGCCAAGCCGCCCGCTTTCGACAAGGCGCGCGCGATCCTGGCCTATGATGACAAGAGCCGCGGCGCCATTCTGGCGCTCAAGCATGCCGACCGGCTCGATCTGGTGCCCGGATTTTCCCGCTGGCTGAGCCGTAGCGGCCGCAGTCTGCTGGAAGACTGCGACTTGATCGTGCCGGTGCCTTTGCACCGCCTTCGTCTCTGGCGCCGCCGCTACAATCAGGCCGCCGAACTGGCACGCCGGCTGGCCCGGGACTGGAAACGCGGATATGAGCCCTTTGCCCTGATCCGCAGCCGCTCCACGGCCAGCCAGGGTGCGATGACCGGGGCCAAGGCCAGGCGTCGCAATGTGCTTGGCGCCTTTAAGGTTTCCGATCCCGCCAAGGTCAAGGGAAAGCGTGTCCTGCTGCTGGACGATGTCCTGACCACCGGCGCCACCGTGGAGGCCTGTGCCCGTGCCCTGAAGCGGGCAGGGTCGGAGTGCGTGCATGTCCTTGTTTTGGCTCGCGTTGTGAATGCGCGGGACATGCTTATATAGGTGCGGTTGCTTGAGTCTCGGCCGCCATGAAACCCGTTCGAATGTATACCACCCCGGTCTGCCCCTACTGCGTGCGCGCCAAGTCGCTGCTCAAAGGGAAGGGAGCCGAGGTCGAGGAAGTGGACGTTTTGATGGATTTGACTGCGCGCCGGGAGATGGAGACCAAGACGGGCGGCGCCCGGTCGGTGCCGCAAATCTTCATCGGCGATACCCATGTGGGTGGCTGCGAGGAGCTCTATGAGCTTGAGCGGGAAGGTAAACTGGATCCGCTTCTGGCAACGTAATTTTTGACCCCCTCCGGCCTTCGCATCGCAAGCGATGCTACGGCCACCTCCTTAGGCGCTCCGCGCGAGGGGAAGGCAGGCCGGAGTTTCCTACCGCTTAATGCCTGGTTTCCCGGCTGGACAAAGCTCCGCCCCGCCCCGATTATTGCCCGCAATAAAACGCCAAAATGGGAAGGGACCACTATGAAGACGCTTTTGCTCGCCTCCGTTGCCTTGCTACTCGCTATCCCCGCCGTGGAAGCTCAGCCCGCGAACCCGGCGCCCACCATTGCACCGCCGCCCAACGCCGATGAGATGAAACTACCGCGTCCGGCGCGGGCCCGTGGCATTCCCACGGCGCTCGCCATCGAAGCGGCGGTGGAAGCCAATCGCGTCTGCCTGGGCAATACCTACAAGACCACCGCCATGATCGCCGATTCCGCCGGTGTTCCCATCGTGGTGATCTCCAATGATGGCGCTGCCGCCGTCACCCAGCGCATTGCCATGAGCAAAATTCAGGCGGTGCTGAAGTACCACATGACCAGCGGCGAAGTGGCGGCCAAGGCCGCCGCTGATGCTGCCTTCAAGGCCGAAGTCGCGGCCAATCCCATGATCGATACCGCCCGTCAGGGCGCGGTGCCTATCATGGCGGGCAGCGAAATGGTGGGCGTGTTCGCGGTTTCCGGCGCGCCCGGCGGCGACAAGGACGAAGTCTGCACCAGGGCCGGCCTCGCCAAGATTCAAGGCCGGGTCATGTAAGGAGAGTTGAAGCTCGAGATGACATTCCGGGCGGCGTGCGTTCAACTGCGTTCCAGCGATGATGTAACGGAGAATATCCGCGAGACCGTCAGGCTGGTGCGCGAAGCCGCCGCCCGAGGTGCGTCCTTTGTCGCGACACCCGAAAACACCACGCTGATGGCGCAGGACGGCGGCGCCAAGCTGGCCGGTTCATTCGATGAAGCGCAGGATCCGGCGTTGCCGGTTTTCGCGCGGCTCGCCAATGAGCTGAATATCTGGCTCTTGATCGGCTCGCTGGCGATCAAGGTCAGCCAAGCCAAGACCGCGAACCGCTCTTTCCTTTTCGCGCCCGACGGCAGTGTTGCGGCCCGCTACAGCAAGATCCATCTCTTTGACGTGGAATTGGCATCCGGCGAGGTCTATCGCGAGTCCAACACCGTGGCAGGCGGTGATCAGGCGGTTGTGGCCGATACGGTCTGGGGCCGGATCGGCCTTACCATCTGCTATGACCTGCGCTTTCCGCAGCTCTACCGCAAGCTGGCACAAAAGGGCGCCTTCCTATTCACTGTGCCGTCCGCTTTCACGGTGCCGACCGGCAGCGCGCATTGGCATGTCTTGCTGCGTGCCCGCGCCATTGAGAACGGCGCTTTTGTCGTTGCTCCGGCGCAGGGCGGTGTGCACGCCAATGGCCGCAGGACCTATGGTCATAGCTTGATCGTGTCGCCCTGGGGCGAGGTATTGGCGGAAGCCGGCACCGATCCCGGCGTGATAGTCGCGGATATCGATCCCGCATTGTCAAAACAGGCGCGCGAAAAAGTTCCCAACCTGCAGCACGACCGCATCTTCTCAGGGCCCTAAGACGTCATTAACCGCGATCATTCCGGGGTCTTGCGAATCAGGTCCCTCCGTACCATTCTTGAAATACGGCCAAGGGGCAGGCCGGCAGGAGCGCATTGGTGATTGCATACACGCTTCGTTGCCATAGGGGGCACGAATTCGACGGCTGGTTTCGGAGCAGCGCCGTATTTGACCAGCAGTCCGAGCGCGGCCTGTTGAGCTGCCCAACCTGCAATTCCATCCGCATCGAAAAGGCGATCATGGCGCCGGCCGTCAGGGGCACCAAGAAAAGCATGCGGTCGAAGGTGAATGACGCCAAACAGATGCGTCAGTTTGCAACGGGCTTGCGCAAATACATCCAGGAACATGCCGAATATGTCGGCCCCAATTTTGCCGAGGAGGCACGCAAGATCCATTACGGCGAGACTCCGGATCGGCACATCTATGGCGAGGCCACGCACAAGGAAGCGCAAGAGCTTGTCGACGAGGGTGTGGATGTCGCGCCGCTTCCGCCGGACTTGGAAAGCGCCAACTGACTTCGCGCTAAGGCGCGAAGTCATCCCCGGCGAGCGGGTCCATAGCGTATGGACGCCGCGAGGGAAGGGGATCCAACTTTCCTTGCCGCGTCGCCACCATCATGTAATTCACATCAACATCCGAACTCAACTTCCAGTCCCAAGCCAGAGGGCTGAACGAAACACCCTGTACTTTCAGGACGGTTAGACCGCTGTCTTCCAGTGATCTCTTAAGCTCTGCCGGCGACACAAAACGGTTCCAGTCGTGGGTGCCGCGCGGCAGCCAGTTGAGCACATATTCGGCGCCGATCTTGGCTAGGGCCAAGCTCTTGAGGGTCTTGTTCAGGGTGGCGACGAAGGTCAAGCCGCCCGGCTTTACCAGGGCGGTGCAGGCGGCAAGATAGGCGGACACATCCGCCACATGCTCCACCACCTCCATGTTGAGCACCACGTCGAAGCTCAACCCCTCCGCCATAAGCGATTCGGCGCTGGCGGCACGGTAATCGATGGCGAGTCCCGACTGGGCGGCATGGGCTTTGGCCGTCCCGATATTCTTCTCCGATGCATCGGCGCCGGTAACGCCAAAGCCCAGTCGCGCCATGGGCTCAGATAAGAGTCCGCCGCCGCAGCCGATATCCAGCAGGCTGAGGCCTGTGCAGGGCCTTAGCGGTCTTGGGTCCAAGCCAAAATGAGTACCCACCTGCTGCCGTATAAAGTCCAATCGGACCGGGTTGAACTTGTGCAAGGGGGCGAATTTCCCCGCGGGATCCCACCATTCCGCGGCCATGGCCGAGAATTTAGCGATTTCCGCGGGGTCTACAGAGGTGCAATCTGCCATGCATTTCGAGGGTTGAGCGGGAACCTGTCCCCGTCTACATAGGCCGCCGCAAACTTCAGGGCAAATCCCGCAAATGGCGACGATAGCGATGAAATTCGGCGGCACCTCGGTGGCCGACATCGAGCGCATCCGCCATGTCGCCGGGCTGGTGAAGCGCGAGGTCGAGCGCGGCAACAAGGTTGCCGTGGTGGTTTCCGCCATGGCCGGGGAGACCAACAAGCTGGTGGCCTGGACCAACGATGCAGCCAAACCCGAAAGCTCCAACCAAGCCACAGTGCCGGACCAGCGCGAATATGACGTCGTGGTTGCTGCGGGCGAGCAGGTCACTTGCGGGCTCCTGGCGATCGCCTTGAACGCCATCGGGGTCAAGGCACGCTCCTGGTTGGGCTGGCAGGTTCCCATCAACACCTCCGCGGTACACGGAGCCGCGCGCATTGAAGGCGTACCTGCGTCCGAGATGAAAAAGGCGATTGAAGACGGAGAGGTGGCGGTGGTGGCCGGCTTCCAGGGCGTCGCCGCGGGTACGCGCATCTCCACCTTGGGGCGGGGCGGCTCGGACACCTCCGCGGTGGCGGTGGCGGCGGGTATCGGGGCGGCGCGTTGCGACATCTATACCGACGTGGATGGCGTCTACACCACCGATCCCCGCATTGTCCCCAAGGCGCGGCGGCTGGAAAAAATCGCTTATGAAGAGATGCTGGAAATGGCGTCCCTGGGCGCCAAGGTCTTGCAGACTCGTTCGGTGGAAATCGCCATGCTGCACCAGGTGCCGACCCGGGTGCTCTCAACCTTTACGCCCGATGTGGGCGGGACCCTGCTTTGCGACGAGGAAGACATCGTGGAAAAGAAACCGGTCACCGGCATCGCTTACAGCCGCGACGAAGCCAAGATCACCCTGCACAAGGTCCCCGACAAGCCCGGCGTGGCGTCGGCCATATTCGGGCCGCTGGCGGATGCCGGGGTCAATGTGGATATGATCGTCCAGAATGTTTCCGAGGACGGCAAGACCACCGACCTTACATTCACCTGTACCCGGGGCGAATTGAATCGGGCGTTGGCGGCGATCGAATCCCACGCCAAGGATATCGGCTATCGCGACGTCACCCACACCTCCGACGTCGCCAAGGTGTCCATCATCGGCATCGGCATGCGCGCCCATCCAGGTGTGGCGCAGCTGATGTTCCGCACCCTGTCGGAGAAGGGAATCAACATCCAGGTGATCTCCACCTCCGAGATCAAGGTCAGCGTGCTGATCGGCGAGGAATATGTGGAGCTGGCGGTGCGGGCCTTGCACTCCGCTTACGAACTGGACGCGGCCTAATTCATGGCACCGTACCTCGAGCCGACGATGGAATCCGGCCGTGCCTTCGTGCAGCGCGCAATTGTCGGTGAAGTCGTCATGCTCAATCTGCTGCGGCTTCGCGAGATGGCGGATTATTCCGCTTCCCCTGAACTGACGCCGCCTGCACCTATCACCGGCGCAGAAGCCTTCCGAAAATACATCGACCATACGTTACCTTTCCTGGCACAGAGCGGGGGAGAGTTGGTATTCCTGGGCGATGGCGGCAATTTTCTCATCGGACCTCAGGACGAACGCTGGGATTTGGCCATGTTGGTGCGTCAGCGTAGCGCTGACTCCTTTGTGGCATTCGCTTCGAACGCGGCATATCTGGCGGGCCTGGGCCATCGGACGGCGGCTCTTGAGGACTCGCGGCTTCTTCCGCTGGTGGCGGCGAGCGTTTCGCCCCTATAATTCCCTCGATTCAACGGGATTGATCTGATGTCCGTCGGTGGAGGCCCGCGCCTTCTTCTGCGCCGCCTGCGCGAGATCATGGCGGAACAGACTTCCGCCCAGATGCGGCTGGACAAGCTTGTCACCGTCATCGCCTCCAACATGGTGGCGGAGGTCTGCTCCATCTACCTGCGCCGCGCCGGCAAGGTGCTGGAGCTGTTCGCCACCGAGGGTCTCAACCGCGCCGCCGTCCACAATACCCGCTTGAAGGAGGGCGAGGGCTTGGTCGGTCTTGTCGGGGAAACCGCCGAGGCGGTGAACCTGTCGGACGCGTCCGCCGATCCGCATTTCTCCTATCGGCCGGAGACCGGCGAAGATCCGTATAAGTCGTTCCTGGGCGTGCCCATTGTGCGTGGCGGCCAGGTGTTCGGCGTGCTGACGGTGCAGAACAAGGCCGAGCGCGCCTATGCCGAGGAAGAAGTCGAGGCGCTGCAGACAGTCGCCATGGTGCTGGCCGAAGTTGTTGCCCAGGGCGGTTTCTTCAATGTCGCGGAGCTGGACGAGCCGGAACTGCGCATCGACCGACCGCGCAAATTCACGGGCGACGGCCTGTCGGAAGGCGTGGCGGTGGGGCGGGTGGTGTTGCACGAACCGCGCGTGCGCGTCGAGCGCATGATCGCCGACAATCCCGTCGCCGAACTCAAAAGGCTGGAAGAGGCCATCGCCTCCTTGCGCGAGTCCGTGGACGAGATGCTGTCCTCCAGCGAGCTGGACCTGACCGGCGAGGGTCGGGAGGTGATCGAAGCCTATCGCCTGTTTGCCTATGACCAAGGCTGGCGCCAACGCATGCGGGACGCGGTCCGCACCGGTCTCACCGCGGAAGCCGCGGTGGAGCGCGTGCAGGATGAAACCCGCCTTCGGGTGCAGCGGTTGGGCGATCCCATTCTGCGCGAGCGGGCGCATGATTTCGACGATCTGGCGCGGCGGCTGTTGCGCCATCTGACCGGCGATGACGCGGCCCAGCGTCATTTGCCGCAGAATGCCGTGCTGATCGCACGCGCCATGGGTCCGGCCGAGCTTCTGGATTATGGCC
>DATHLY010000007.1:0-4422 GCA_035487655.1 Rhizomicrobium sp.
GTTCTAGCTTAGTTCCAGCCTAGATCGAACTGTCCGGACGCGCCGCGCCGTCATCCGGCAACCGCCTATGCTTGATAAGGTCGTAGCGGCGTCCGTCGGGACCGGTCAGGATGGCGCTGTCCAGGCTGGGCGGGCCGAACGTGGAGTGATGCGCCGTGACGGCGAGATGGCCCTCGCCTTTAGGGCCTTCCAGCAGGACCTGGTAACTGTCGCTGATCCCGCCTGGAACCCAGGAGAAGACGTTGCCTTCCACGCCGGCGACCACCGCGCCGCGTCCCAAAGCTTCCTGGGCCAATCCGTCTTCGCGCACCAATTCGCCCACCACCCGCAGCACGGGATTGCGGCGATAGCCGTCATAGAGGAACCAGGCGCCATAGCCGCCCAATAGTACCGGCGGGAGCAGGACGATCAGCAACAGGATCAGGCAGCCCCACAAACAGCCATTGCCGCGCGTTTGCGGCGGATAATTCGGCGGCGGCGCGGAGGAGGGAGCCGGCATGGTCATGGCGTCATACCAGCACAGGCTTTAGATTGAGACCAGAGCAACAGATCGAGAAGTGAAGCATCGAATGCCCATCGACTATGACGACATGATGCAGTCCGGCGCGACCGGGCTTGCCGCGCGCTATGACGAAAAGGATGTGATGCTCTATGCCCTGGGTGTGGGCATGGGCCGCGATCCGTTGGACGAAAGGGAACTCCCCTTCGTCTATGAGAACAATAGACTGAAGGTGGTGCCCACCTTCGCCACTGTCATCAATCGCGGCGAGGCGCCACCCGAGCGGCAGCGCATGCCGCAAAAATCCTCCATCAATTTCGCACTGGTGGTGGATGGCGAGCGCCGCGTCACCATCCACAAACCCTTGCCCCCCAAATGCAACGTGGTGTCCGACGAGCGCATGCTGGCCATCCTGGACAAAGGCGAGGGCAAAGGCGCGGTGCTGGTGCAGGAACGCGTGACCCGCGAAGCGGCGAGCGGGGAGAAATTGTTCACCATCGTTTCATCCATCTTTGCCCGCGGTGACGGCGGTTTTGGCGGCCCCTCTTCAAAAAATATGCCGGAAGGCGGACCGGCTCTCCACCCCATTCCAGAACGTGGCCCCGATCTTGTGAAGGAATGTGACACAAGGCCGGACCAGGCTTTGCTTTATGCCCTGTCGGGCGACCGCAATCCGCTGCATCGCGATCCGGCATTTGCCAAGCTGGTGGGCTTTCCGCGGCCCATCCTGCATGGCCTATGTTCCTACGGCACCGCCTGCCGCGCCGTGCTGTCCACCTTGGCGCAGTATCAACCCGAACGCATCCGGCAGTTCGACGTTCGTTTCTCCAAACCAGTGTTTCCCGGCGAGACCTTGGTGGTGGAGATGTGGCAGAACGGCGGCACCATTTCCTATCGCGCCTCGGTCAAAGAGCGGCCCGGCACGGTTGTGCTGAACAACGGGCTTTGTCTTCTTGCCGATGCCTGACATGGAAGAGAGTGGCGATCCGATCGAAGCCGCCGAGGCGTTGATCGCGTCCGGCAAGGCGGACGAGGCCGCGCGCGATCTCAGCGCCCGGCTGAAGGCCGGACGCGGCGGATTGCTGGCGCGGCTGACCTTGATCAAAGCACTGTTGGCGATGGCGGACGCCGAGGCGGCATTGGCGGAAGCGCGGGAGGCGGCATTGCTCAACCCCCAGGTGGCGATCGCAGTGCTGGCCTTGGGCGAGGCCTTGCTGGCAGCGAATGCCATGCCCATAGCGATCGCCGAACTGCAGCGCGCCCTGCGGCTGGACCCTGATCTGGTGCGGGCGCGGGAGTTGATCGCCTTGGCCTGGCTTAGGGCGGGCGAGGCCGACAAGGCCCTGGAGCATCTGCGCGCCTTGGACAATCCGCCCGCCGATATGATCGCGGCATGCGAGGCCATCAAGACCGCGTCCCGCTCCGATCCGGGCTATGTCCGCCATCTGTTCGATCAGTTCTCTGCCGATTACGACGAACGCATGATCGGCCAGCTGGCCTATGCCGCGCCGCAGATTCTGTTCGATCTTGCGGCCATGGTGATGCTTGGTCGCAGCAAGCTGAACGTTCTGGATCTGGGCTGCGGCACGGGTCTTGCCGGGGTGGTGTTCAAACCGCTCGCGGCGCGATTGGACGGCGTCGATCTGTCGCCCGCCATGGTCGCGAAGGCGCGGGCGCGCAACATCTACGACCATCTGGAGGTCGCCGACCTGGAGACGGCGCTTGCCGCGGATGGTCCTGCATATGACTTGATCCTGGCTGCCGACACGCTGGTCTATCTTGGCGACCTGACGCGGGTGTTTGAGGCGGCGCATGCCCGTCTTTGCGCTGACGGCTACTTTCTATTCACGGTAGAGAAGAAGAATGGAGAGGGATTTGAGCTCGGTCCCAAGCGGCGCTGGCGGCATAGCGACGCTTATTTGCGCAGGCTTGCCGAACAAGCGGGCTTCACCGTGGCCGGTCTTGTGGCGGCTCAGCCACGCCGCGAGGCAAACCAGCCCGTCGAAGGATTTGCAGTGGCGCTGGCCCGCTAGAGAACGGCACTTTTCGGCTGTCTTGCGCGTTCTGTCTCCCGCAAGGTCCATTGGATTTCGACACATGCTCGCCCTCGACAATTTGGCGTTCTTTGGCCAGGTCAGGATTGGGCGGCCCAAATTCAGCCTGACACCCTTGGTGGCCGGCATCGCGCTCATATCCGCGGCGCTGGTTGTGGGCGCGCTTTTTCTGCGCGGCTTTTCCGAAAACGGTTTTCGGCTGGGCAGTCAGTTGGCTTGGCGCTTTGCCTTCTTTGTCTTCTTCGCAGGCCTGGTGGGCGGTCCCGCATGCAGGATAACCGCCCAATTCTTTCCCCGCTTCAAGGCACCACCGGATTTAAGCCGCCGGCTGGTCTGGGGTTTTTGCGCCAGCTATGGCGTGTACTTGTTCTCGGTCTTTGTGCCCCAAGTCATCCGTCCGTCCGCGGGGGCTACCTTGATGGTCTTGTTCGGAGCCATGGTGGTTTTGGTCATGGCGTTGTGCGTCGCTCCGTTGGTGCGGCTGGACGGCCGGCCGATCCTTGAGAAGGCGCGCCGCGCTTTGCTGGCAACGGCGGCCGCTTATTTCTGGCTGTGCTATTCCATCATGGCCTTGGCAAGGATCTCCGGCCCCCATCGGCCGGATGCTTTCTATGACATCAGCCTGGGCTTGATGGTGCTGGGGCTTTTGGCGCGTTACGCCGACCGCTGGTTTGCCGACCACCCCTTGGCCGTGCGCTCGGAACAAACGGTGTCAAATTTGAGGCAACCTTCTGTCTCAAACTGATGCATTCGCACACCTAGCGCGGGTTCCCTCGGATATGCGACAGTTGCCCCGCCGAATAGGGATCGACTGTGCGAAGCGTTCTGCTGATAGCGGGCCTGTGGCTTGGGGCTTCGCCCGCCATGGGTCAAAGCCTTTGCGTGGAGCCGAGCATGCCGATGCCGGTGGACGGTACCGCCGCCACTGCCGACCAGATGCGCACCACCATGGCGGAGGCCCGAAACTTCATTGCCGAGTCCGGCGTCTACCAAGAGTGCTTGCTCAAGGAGGTGGAAGACGCCAAGAGCCAGGCGGCGGCATCCGGACAGGCCTTCGAGCCTTCGGTTGAGGCCAATGCCCGAGCCAAATTGGACGCCAGCAAGAAGGCGCAAGAAAAGGTGGACGTCACGGTCAACAATGCCATGGCGGCTTACAAGAACGCGCATTCTCATTAGTTCTGTCAGGCCCGCTGATTCCTTTTGCCGTAGGCCCGCGGAAATCCTCAAAAGCATGGCGCGCGGCGGAATCGAGAATCACCTATCATGTCCGGCATGGGCGAGGCGGCGGTTCGGATTCACAAGGAACGGCGGCAACGCGATGCGTCCCGGGCGGCGTCGCGCACGGCCATTCTTGAGGCGGCGCGCCGGGTGGCGGCGCGGGATGGTGCGCGCGATCTTAGCCTGCGTGGCGTGGCGGCGGAAGCGGGCTTTGCTCCGGCGGCGCTCTACGGCTATTTCCGCAACAAGGATGAATTGCTGCTGGCGCTGGCGGCAGACGATATGACTGCGCTGGCACGCGCCATGCGAGGTGCCGGAGGCCCTCACGCAGGTGGATTGGCGGGTGCTGGAGCGGCCGCGCTAGACCTGCTCAGCCGAGCCGAGACGATGGCGGCTGCATCCGCCGCGCTGCCGGGTGCAGGTGGGCAGGAAGCGGAGCGGCTATTCAACGGCCGATTGATCGCGGCTTTAAAGGCCCTGTCCGATGCCGGCGGGCTGCCGTCCGACAGTCGCAAGAGCCAGTGCGATGTGGTGCTGGTGGCAGCTGCGCTGGCAGGGCTCGCGCTGCTGGCGCGCTCTGGCCGCCTTGAGGCGCTGGGCTTTACCCCAGAAGAGATGATCGCCCGCCTGGACGGACGCTTCCGCGCCTCA
>DATHLY010000008.1:0-16400 GCA_035487655.1 Rhizomicrobium sp.
CTCGTTCACGTTCGCCAGCTTGTCCCACATGGTGCGGCCGGCCGGACCGCGGATTTCCTCCATGATCGAGCCGACTTTTTCCGGCGGCAGGATATTGGCCAACAGCCGCTCGGTGGACTCATAGGAACCCATCAGCGAGCCCGTGCCCGACATCTGGGAGACGAAATCGACCAGCAGCCGTTCGATCAGGCTGGAGGATACCGAACCCAGGTTGGACATCACCTGGGAGACTTCCTTGATCTCATCCTCGTCCATCATCTCCCAGATTTTCTGGGAATGGTCCTCACCCAAGGACAGCATGATGATGGCGGCGCGTTCCGCGCCCGTGAGGGTGCGGATGTCTTCCTTGACCGGGGTCTTGGCGATTTTCGTCATGATTTAGACCGGTTGATGCAGCCAGGTGCGGATGATCGCCAGCGCCTCTTCGGGATGGGCGGAGACCACTTCACCGACTTTCTTGATGGAGGATTCGCGCACCTGGCCGTCGATACGGCTGACATCGATGCTGGATTTGGGGGCGGGCAAAGCGGGCGCGCCGTCCTGGGCCGGGGAGGCGGCACCGTCGCTGCTGCCCGGCGCCGGCAGGCTGCCCGCCACCGGTGAGGTGTTGGACAGGCTGGTCGGGCCGCCTGCAGCCGCGGCCTGGGCCGCGAACATGCGGTTGATCAAGGGGCGGGCCACGAACAGGCCGATCAGCAGCGCGGTGACGCACAGGATGGCGGCTTCGATGATCTTGAACCAATAGGAGCCGTCCAGCCCCAGCAGCGGCTTGGGCGCGGCCGTGCCGGCGGCGGCGGTTTCGTCCGAGCGGGCGAATTGCATGTTGGTGACCTGCACCAAATCGCCCCGCGTCTGGTCGAAGCCCATGGCCGATTTCACCAGGGCGGAGATCTTGGCCATTTCATCGGCGCTGCGCGGTTTATAGCTGGCGGCGGTCTCGCCCGAGCCGTCCACCACCACGGCCACGGAAAGCTTCTTCACATCGCCGCCATCGACGGTGGAGGTGGTGACCTTCTTGGAAATTTCGTAGTTGGTGGTCTCTTCGGTGCGGCCCGACGTGTCCTTGGACTGGTCGCTGCTGCCGGCGGCGGCGGGCGCATTGCCCGGCAGGGCCGTGGCGACGGAAACGGCATTGCTGCCGCCATTGCTGCTGGTGTTGGACGCGTTCTGCTCAACCGTCTGGGTCGAGCGCACCACTTTGGTGTCGGGATTATAGTCCTCGCTGGTGGTCTGGGTGTGGTTGTAGTTGATGTCGGCCGCGACCTGAACCTGCACATGGCCTGTGCCCACCACCGAAGAGACGATGGCTTCGATGCGCTGGCGCAGCGCATTCTCGTAATTGGCCGTGTCTTCGTCCTGGCTGCGGGCGAGAGCGTCGGGACCGGATTTCTCGTCGCCTCCGGCCAAGAGGTTGCCGCGATCGTCGACAATGGCGACGCGTTCGGCGGAAAGGCCGGAGACTGCCGCCGCCACCAAATGCTGGATTGCGCGCACCTGACCGCGATCCATCTTGCCGGCTGTTTTCAACACCACCGAGGCGCTGGGCTGCTGGTCGTCGCGCGCGAAGACTTGGCGCTCGGGAATGACCAGATGTACGCGCGCCGACTGGATGCCTTCGATGGTCTGCATGGAGCGCGCCAATTCGCCCTCCAGCGCACGCTGGTGATTGATGTTCTGGACGAAGGCGGTGGTGCCGAAAGCGTCCGATTTGTCGAAGATCTCATAGCCGACGCCCGCGGCCGGCAGATTGTCCTGGGCCAGCGCCATGCGCAGCTTGGTCACCTGGTCAGCCGGCACCAACACGGTGCCGCCGTCCTTGACGTCGTATTTGACCGCCATGCTGTCGAGTTTGGCGGTCACCGCGGCGGCGTCGCGCGATTCCAGGCCCGAGAAGAGGATGGTCTTGGGCGGCTCGGTGATGGCGCCCGCTATATAGAGGAAGAAGGCGGTGAGGACGGCGGCCACACCGGCCATGACGCCGAACCGCGCCGCGCCAACCGTTTTGAAAAACTCGGGCAAGATGTCCTCCTCGCGGAAAGCGGCCGGAATAGTCTTCCGTCCGTTCTGCTAGGCAAACATTGCCGTGTTCACGGTAAAATTTGGCTTAAGGCAAACAAGCGCGGATTGTCGTTGCGCGCATTATTTTGCTTAACCACCCGTTTACGATTTTCCAGTTGAGCGGTCTTATCGCGCTATTGTCACGCCACTCTCTTATTTCTCTGGATCCCCTTCCCTCGCATCGCATACGCGATGCTCGCCGGGGATAACCGCTTCGCGGTTAATTGCGATACTGCTGCACTCTGGTCGCGCGCAGGCCGGCCAGGCCGAAGCGGTCGATCGCGTGCTGCCAAGCGAGGAATTCCTCGACCGTCAGCGTATAGCGCTTGCAAGCATCGTCCAGGCTGAGCAGGCCACCGCGCACCGCGGCGACGACTTCGGCCTTGCGACGGATGACCCAACGGCGCGTTGAAGGCGGCGGCAGATCGGCGAGCGTCAGCGGCGACCCATCGGGCCCGATGACGTAGCTCACACGCCCTTTGCGCTCTTCCATATCAAAACTCCCAACACTAACCACGCGCAAAATTACGCTCTCCCGCGTTTAAAAATGGCCAATACACGTGGTAAACGAAGCCATAAAAGCTTCACTCAACTCTTCTTGATAACTGTGGAAAAAGCCCGTTTTCACGGGCTTTTCCGGTTACCTTACTGTTTCAGCTGTTCCAGCTCCTGCAGCATTTGATTGGCTGTGGTGACGATGCGCGCGGACGCGGAGTAAGCACGTTGGGTCGTGATCAGGTTGGTGAATTCCGTGGCCAGGTCCACGGTCGAAGCTTCCAGCGTCTGGGCCGCGATGCCGCCGGCGCTGCCGGTGCCGGCCAGGTTGATGTTGGCCGCGCCCGATTGCCTTGTGGCGGTGTAGGCGTCGCCGCTCATCTGACCCAGGCCGTCCGGATTGGTGAACGTGGCGACCGGAATTTTGTACACGGACTGCGACAGGCCGTTGGAGAACTGCGCCGTCACGGTGCCGTCCTTGGCGACTTGCACGCCGGTGATGCTGCCGAAGGGCGAGCCGTCCGGCGAGGTGCCGTTCAAGGTGGAAGCCGAGTCGAACTGGGTCAGGCCCGAGGTGCCGTTCACCGCGCCCAGATTGACATTGACGGTTTGAGACGAAAGTCCGGTGGCAGCCGCCCACGGGATGGTGAGGCTGAAACTGCCCGAAGCGGGCGCCGCGCCATTAACATTCTTCATCGTGCCGTCGGAATTGAAGGTCACGGTGCCGGTGCCGATCGGGTTGGCGCTGGAGATATTCCCGGCTGGGCCAGAATAAGCGGCTTCATAGGCCCAGGTGTTGGCGCCCGTTTTGACGAAGGAGAAGGTGATCGGCTGGCTGCCGCCCTGGCTGTCATAGACGTTGATGGTGCGCTGGAAGTCCGGCGTCACCGCGCCAGAGGTCATCTGGCCCACAGTGTAAGTGCCCACGGCGGCGGCGCTGGACTGCAGATTGGCCTGGATGCCCAAATTGGCGGTGGCTTGCGCCTTGCCGGCCAGGGCCGACACGTTGATCAGGCTGAGCGAGCTGGTGTTGGTGGGAATATTGCCCTGGCTGTCCAACTTCCAGCCCAACAGGTAGAGGCCGGCGACATTCTTCAGATTGCCGTTCTCGTCAGGCGTAAAGCTGCCGGCACGGGTGTATTCTTGAGGGGCTGTAGGGCTGGCATTTGCCCCCACGACGAAAAAGCCGTTGCCCGAGATCGACAAGTCGGTCGGCGAGGTGGTCGAGGTCGGCAGGCCCTGGGTGGTGACGTCCTGGCCGATCGAGGAGCTGACGCCAGCTGAGGAATTGCCGGCCAGGCCCGGGATGTTGACGAACGTCTCGAAGTTGACCGTCTGGTTTTTGTAACCGACGGTGTTGACGTTGGCGATGTTGGACGAAGTGGCCGACAGCGCAATGCTGTTGGCGGACAAGCCGGCCACGCCGATGGTGAGGGCTCCATACAGACTCATTTTACGTTTCCTTCAGGGCGGGGCAGGCGTTCGGCCAAGTCCGCTTTTCGGTTTGGGGCCGTTTCTCGGCACCCGGGGTTCAAAATCAGTTCGCGACCGCGGCGATGTCGCCGAGGCTGACTTCCACGTTTCCGACAATCAGCTTCGGCGTGGTGCCGGTCATATCGATCTGGGTGACGATGCCGGCGCTGGCGACGGAGCTGGTGACGTTATTGCCGGCCGAATCGGCGGCGGTCACCGTCAGCTTGTAGGTGCCGTCGGGCAGTTGGTTGCCGTTATTGTCCTTGCCGTTCCATGTGAAGGTGCCGTTGCCGGCGGCGGTCTGGCCGGTACCGGTATAGACGGTCTTGCCATTGGCATTGGAAATGGAGAGCTGCGTCGTCGCGGCGGCGGACTTCAGATTGTAGGTCCAGGTGGCGCTTCCGTTTGTCAGCGAAGCATTGCCATTGGTGATCGAGACCTTCTTGCCCAGATAGCCGGTTGTCATGCTGGCGGCGTTGCTGGTGCCCTGGGAAATCAGGGTCTTGAGATTGTCGTTGGTGTTGATCTGCTGTTCGACCTGGCTGTACATCACCAACTGCTGGGTGAACTGGTTGGAATCCATCGGGCTGGTGGGATCCTGGTTCTTCAGCTGCGTCGTCAGCAGGGTGAGAAAGGTCGAGAAGTTGCTCGACAACGCTTTCATCGCATCCGGCTGGTTCGTGGCGCCGGTGCTGGAGGTGGTCGAAGTGGCGGGCGTGACGGTCATGATCTTGTCCTTTAAACCCTGATGTCCAGCCGGCCATTGGCCAGGCCGCGATAGGCGGCGCTGCCACCGGTGGCGTCGATACTGGCGGTGGCCACGAGCGGGAGGCTGCGAGAAGAGCCACGGCGAGCGTTGTTGCCGGCACTGCCGTTGAGATTTTCGCCCTGCTGGCGCAACGAGAAATTCAATCCGTCCTGGGAGACATCCAGGCCCGCATCGCGCAAAGCGCGCGTCAGGATGGGCGCATCCTTCTGCAGCAGGCTCAAAGTCTGCGGCTGGTCGGCGGAGAGATGGGCGCTGGCCTTGCCGCTGGCATCGATCGACAGGCGCACTTCCACCCGTCCCAATTCCGGCGGATCCAGCCTGATATCGAACTGCTTGGCGCCCGATTGCGACTTGGCGGCGATTTCCACCGCCAGGGCCGGCAGGTCGGGCGAGGCGTGCGCCGAGACTTGGATGTGCAGGTTGGCCATGGCCGTCGCCACCGGGGACGACTGTGCCTGGGTTGCTGCAATCGAATTGACGGCGGCAATCGCGTCAGCAGCCGGCTGCGGCGCGGATTTCGACGTGTTGGCAATGTTCTGGATATCGGACTGCGGTGCCGCGGGCTTCAAGGACTCGCTCGTGGGCGCATTGCTCTTTGCGGCGTCGCCTTTGTTTTCATCGCTGGCCAGGACGGGACGAGTCTTGGGCGCGTCGATTTTGATACCGGCGCCCTTATCGGTGTCGTCAGTGGTGGCCAGGCTGTCTTTGCCGGCGCTGTTCTTGGAAGCGGCGGAGTTGCGCTTGAGCGTATCCGCGCCCTTGGAGTCCTTGTTCTGGGCGACACCTTTCTGACCGGGGTCGGTGCCTGCCGTCTGAGCCGTCACAGTGTCCGGCGTTTGCACAGACGCGGCCGTCTTGCCGTTGCCGGGCGTAGAGGATGTGGTTTGTATTTGCGCCCCGGCTGTCTGTGGTTTGGAATCGTCGTCGGTATTCTCATCGCCAGGGCCAGCCTGCGTGATGGCGACAGGCTTTTCCGGCGCCTTTGCCGGAGCTGTCGCCGCGGCATCAGTCTTGGTGTTCGTGTCGGTCTTAATAAGAGAGTCGGCGCCTGACTTGGCATTGACCTCCGGCTTGCCGCCGGTCTTGCCCGAGGCTGCGGGCTTTGGAACGGTTTTCATGTCGGCTTGAGCCGGCAGATTGGCGGCAGGCGCTGCCGGTCCTGCCGGCATATCGACGGGCGTGTCGTCGGATTCGCCCTCCACCGGCACAATCGGGATGGCCGTCTGCACCGCCGCGGGTGGAGGCGCAGACAATAGTTCGGCTTGCTGAGGGATCGGCAGGTTCTGCGCCTGCGCAATGGCGCTTGCAATCTGGCCGTCCCCGTTCGTCTTGTCACCTTCGCCCTTGCTCTTGTCCGGCTTTCCGACAGACGGCTTGACAGAAGGCGGGGAGGTCACCGGCGCAGCTGCGGCCGAACCGGCTTGGTGGACGGCGGACTGGTTGGCGACGGACGGGTCGTTAGCGGCCTGGTCGGCAGCGGACTTGTCAGTAGCCGCTTGGCCGTCGTTATTCTGCGTACCGCCGGCATTCGACGCGTCCTTTTGGGGCGGCTTGGCAGGGTTTTGGGGCGCGACAGCCTCTACAAGCAGCGCGAAAGGCGAAGCCTCGTCCGCCTTGTTCACGTCCGCCTTGGCCTGCGAAGGGTGGTAATTCGCAGGAGAAGCGGATCTGGATGTCGCCGACGCTCTCACGCAATAAATCCGAATGATGGCCCGAAAGATTCGGATCGGCAGACGCAAGGTGCGGGCCAGGTTTGCGGGGAAGCGATTTTGCTGTGTTTTCCGCGATTCCCGCGCTCCCGCGCAGCACAAAGAGACGGGCAGGACCTGCCGGTGCGGCAAACTCTGCCGCCTGCCCGGCGTGGCTTGCTTGTCGCAAAAACCCGACAAAAGCCTGGAAAAGCCGCAAGCACAATTTGGCATGGGGTTTGCGACGGTCTGTGCGGAACAAAAGCATTCGGACCATCAGGTGAGCCTGAACGGAATCATGGGCAGCGCCATTACGGCGCTCAAGACCAATCAGGCCGCGCTCGGCGTGGTGTCCAACAACATCACCAACCTGAACACGCCCGGCTATGCGCGCCGCGTTGTCAACCTGGAATCGTTGTCTGCCGGCGGCCAGTTGATGGGCGTGGATATCGGCAGCATCCAGCGCGTCACCAATGACTTCCTCACGCAAGAGCAGCTCGCGGCGGGCGGTGCGGCCTCGCAATACGACACCATGGCCAACCTGTTCAAGCAACTGAACGGCCTGTTGGGCAGTCCCGGCGACAACCAGTCGATCGCCACCCAGATGACCAACCTGGCTTCGGCCTTTGCCACCGCCTCCCAGGCGCCGACCACCAGCGCCAGCCGCACCGGCGTGCTGAACGCCTTGAACAGCCTGGCATCGACCTTTTCCAACGTGTCCGCCACCATTTCTTCGCTTCAAGGCCAGGTCGACCAACAGGTAGTCAATTCCATCAGCTCGACCAACGCCTTGCTCAAGCAGATTTTCGACCTGAACGCGCAAATCAAGAACGTCACGGCGACCGGCACCAAGGACCAGTCTTCCGCCCTGCTGGATGAGCGCGACGTGGCGCTCAACAAGCTGGCGCAGGTGATGTCGATCAAGACCAGCAACAACGCGGATGGCAGCGTCAATGTCTCCACCGCTGACGGCTTCAACCTGGTGTCCAACACCTATGCCCAGCTCTCCTATATCGGCGGCGCCCAGAATGGCGCCTATGGCAATATTTCCATGCAGGACATCAATCCCGCCAGCGGCAGTCCCCTGGGTTCTCCCCAGGCGCTGGATCCGCACCTGGTGGGCGGCTCGCTGAAGGGCCTGATCGACATGCGCGACCAGGTGTTGGGAGGCTTGAGCGAGTCCCTGGGCAATTTGGCGCGGCAGACGGCGCTGGCCTTCAATGCCCAAGCCAATGCCAACGCCTCGTATCCGCCGCCCACCACACTTACCGGCCGCGACACGGGCCTGCTTTCGGGCGACGCGTTGAATTTTACCGGCAAAACCACCATCGCGGTGGCCAATGCCAGCGGCAATCTGGTCTCGCGGATCGACGTGGACTTCGGCGCCGGCACTTTGAGCGTCGATGGCGGCGCGCCCGCCAGCATCGGCACCACCATCGGCAGTTTCACCACCGCTTTGAACGCGGCCTTGGGCGCCAATGGTTCGGCCACCTTCGTCAACGGCCAGCTTTCCATATCCGGCACCGGCAGCAACGGCATCCTGGTGCAGGATAATGCCGCCACGCCGTCGCAGCGCGGCACCACCGGCTTTTCGCAGTTCTTCGGCCTGAACGATCTGTTCAAGTCGCAATATCCGTCTGTCACTGCCACCGGCCTGGCCTCAGGCGATGCCAGCGGCTTGGCCGCGGGTGGCGTGATCACCCTGGCGCTGAAAGGCCCGGATGGCGACATCGCCAAGAATGTCAGCATCACGACCACCGCCGGCCAGACCATCGGCAATGTGATCACGGCATTGAACACCGCGCTGGGCGGCGCGGTCACCTTCACTTTGAACCCGGACGGCTCGATTTCCACCGCCACCAGCGCACTTTATCCTGGTTACTCGCTGAACGTGACCAGTGACAGCACACAGCGCGGCACTACGGGCATCAGCTTCACGCAGCTGTTCGGACTGGGCGACAATGCCAAGGCGCAGCAGGCGGCGGGTTTCGGCCTGACCGCGGCGGTCAGCAACAATCCGGCACGCGTGGGCTTTGCCAGTCCGGCCATCACGGCGTCCAGCGTCGCCGGCGACACCATCGTTTCGGCCGGTGATAATGCCGGCGCCATTGCGCTGCAGAATGTCATCACCAAGACCCGGAGCTTCCAAGCTGCGGGCAGCATCGCCGCCCAGACCGCGTCACTGTCGGACTATGCAGCGTCCTTTTACCAGGCCGTTTCCACCCAATCGAATACCGTCAGCGCCAACCAGACCACGCAGGACGACCGGCTGACGGAAGCCAACCAGCGGGTCTCCTCAAATTCCGGCGTCAACCTGGATGAAGAGCTGACCGCGCTTACCACTTACCAGCAAGCCTATGCCGCCGGCGCGCGCATCATGACGGTGGTGGACCAATTGTATCAGACCCTGTTGGGTATCCAGTAAGGCCGATTTCCAAAGGATTTTTGGCATGAGTATCGACCGCGTCGCGACCGCCGCCCAGACCGCCCTCTTTCTCAACCAGATTCAGGCGGCCGGCAGCGCTCTGGACAAGACTCAGCAGCAGATCGCTTCGGGCAAGAATGCCGACACGTATGCGGGCTTCGGCGACAAGACCCAGGTCCTGACCGCAATGATGTCCGCCAATGCCCGTAACGACGCCTATACCAACGCCACCAAGCTTGCCGTCACCCAGACCGATCTGCAGGACACGCAGTTGACCAGCCTGTCCAGCCTCGCCCAGTCTTTGCAGAAGGCGGTGAGCAACGCCGTCGCCAACAACGACGCGACCACCTTGATGACCCAGGCGCAAAGCATCTTCGATCAGGCCAGCGCCATCCTGAATTCCAAGGACGCCAACGGAGATTATATTTATAGCGGCGGCAAGACCGACGTGCCGCCGATCACCGTCAGTTCGCTGGCGGGACTGCAGGCCTTGCCCGCCGTATCAGGCGCCTTCGCCAACGGCAATCTCACCAAGTCGGTGCAGGTGGCCGATGGCGTCACCGTCGATTACGGCCTCACCGCTTCCAATGTCGCCACCGGCCTGATGCAGGCACTGAAGGACATTGCCGATTTCGATGCCACCGGCGGCGGCAACTTCAATGCGGCTTCATCCTTGACCTCGGCCCAGAGCAACTTCCTGACCGGCGCCATCACCCAGGCGAATGGGGTGAGCACCAACCTCAATTCCACCACGGCCGCCAATGGCTATGTCTTCAACCGCCTGACCGACGCCCAGGGCCAACAGACCTCCATGACGACGCTGTACAAGGGCTTTGTCTCGGACATCCAGGACACCAACATGGCTCAAGCCGCCACCCAGCTGTCGCTGAACCAGACCCAGTTGCAGGCGGCGCTGCAGGTCACGGCCGGGCTGCATAAGCTTTCGCTGTTGAATTACCTGCCGGTCAGCACCACCGGCTAAGGCCGGAAAAACTTGCGATTTCCATGGCCTGGTCCTATAGGACCGCCCCATGGCCGAGACCCTCAAACCCGGGAGCCGCGTGGTCGCTGCTATGGTGAGCCGCGTTCGCGCTAGCGACGAAACGGTCCAGTGGACCGTTTCGAGCGGCGAACGCCCCGAGCTTGGGCGAGGGGCCGGAAATTCCAATGACTGATAGCATCTTAAAGCCGGGAAGTCGCGTGGTCGCCGCTATGTCGGGTGGTGTCGACTCCAGTGTCACCGCCGCCCTGCTCAAGAAGCAGGGTTATGACGTGGTGGGCGTCACGCTGCAGCTTTATCCGGAAGACAAGACGCCGGCGCGCAAGGGCGCCTGCTGTGCCGGCGCCGATATTTACGACGCCAAGCGCGTGGCGCAGAGCATAGGCATTCCCCACTATGTGCTGGATTACGAAAGCCGCTTCCGCAAGAAGGTGATCGAGGATTTCGCCGACAGCTATGCCCGCGGCGAGACGCCGATCCCCTGCGTGCGCTGCAATGAGCGGGTGAAGTTCGCCGACCTGTTGGACACGGCGCGGGAGTTGGGGGCGGAGGCGCTGGCCACCGGCCATTATGTGCGCCGGGTGGAAGTTGCAGGCGGCGCGGAGTTGCATGCCGCCGCCGACAGCACGCGCGACCAGAGCTATTTCCTCTTTGCCACCACCAGGGCGCAGCTCGACTTTCTGCGCTTTCCGCTGGGTGACATGGAAAAGTGCCAAGTGCGTGCCATCGCCGCCGAGTTGGGGCTGGTCAATGCCGAAAAGCCAGACAGTCAGGATATCTGTTTCGTGCCCCAGGGCCGCTATACCGCAATCGTCAATCGATTGCGGCCCGATGCGGCGCGCCCCGGCGAGATTGTGGATTTGGCCGGCAAGGTGCTGGGCCGGCATGACGGCATCACCCACTTTACGGTCGGTCAGCGCAAGGGACTGGGCCTGTCCGGCAATGAGGAGCCGCTGTTTGTGCTGAGGCTCGATCCGCTCAATGCCCGGGTCATCATCGGACCGCGCGCGGCGTTGGGCGCAACCACCATCACGCTCAAGGATGTGAATTGGTTGGCGACACATGAGGTCCCGTTTGCGGCGCGGGTGAAGGTGCGTTCCATGCGCCCGCCGGTGGCGGCCATGGTGACGCCGTTGGCGCACGGCGCGGCGCGGGTGGAACTGGCGGCGCCGGAAGAGGCAATCGCGCCCGGCCAGGCTTGCGTCTTCTATGAAGGCGTGGGTACCCGTGTATTAGGCGGCGGCTGGATCACAACCTCCGGGCACGACCGGGCCGCCGCGTAAGGTCGCGAAAAGGCTCAAAAGTTTTCACAAACCGGGCAAACTTGACAGGGGCAGGGCGGCAACCCTACATCCCCGCCTCCGCGGCCTGATCCAAAAGGGCCGTATCGGTCTGGCACCGTAGCTCAGCGGTAGAGCAGGGGAATCATAATCCCTTGGTCGGCGGTTCAAATCCGTCCGGTGCTACCATTTCTTTGTCGCCCCGAGGGGCGACAAAGAAATGGCAAGCGGCCCCGCGCGACAGGCGAACACTCAGGCCGCGACGTGCAGGAATGAGATTCTGACCCGCCGTGACCGCCGCCCCCACTTTTGCCGACATCCAGGAAGCGGCGCGCTGAACCGCATCCTGCCGCTGGGCACGGACGAAACGGCGCGTGTGGCGTGTGACGGCGATGAGCGCCGGCAACAACGCCCAGGGCGTCGCCTATCATGCGGGGCGGCTGGGCATTCTTGCAAAATCCGCCACCTTGGAGCTGGTGGTGGAAGCACGCGATCCCCAACATGCCCGGGAAATCCGCGAACGCCTGGCCGCGAACGGCTTCAGGCAGGCCTGATAAGCAGGGCGACAGGTCCACAGTGCCAATGATCCCGGCCTCGCGGCGCGCTAGCCGCGCCGCTGCGGCGTTCGCCGGGCGAAAGGTCCACTGGACCTTTCGCTTTACCGGCTCACCCCAGGAAATCCGCGATCGCCTGGCCGCAAGGGGGTTCCGTCAGTTGCAATAAGACTTAAAGAACTGGCCGAAATTAACCATTCGTTAATTCTTTGTTTCACTTTGACCCGGTCTTCGCCAATATCGCAGCCATGCGGGCAGTCCTACCCAAAAGCGTGGCGCAACTGACAGGGGTCCTGGTGACGGCCATTGTCGCCTTTGGCACCGATCTGGACGTCTATTACGCCATGCCGCTGGGGATCTTCGCGGGCGCGCTGGCGATGTTCTTTGTGGCGGTTTCGGAAGGCGAGTACAGCCTTCGCACGCAGGACGCGGTCAGCCAGAGACCGGTTGTCCGGTTCAAATACTAGCGGCAGCAGTTAACCGGTGAGTGGCTGAAAGATCCGGCCGCTCGCTCAAGCCGTCCCTATGCTGGCGCCACGGACCGTTCGTCGCTCGCAATGGTCCACCGCACCATTGCGTTCGCCTTTGGCGAAACGCTCCTCACCCACCATCGGGCGGTATGGTGTTCAGCGCGTTTTCCAGTTCCGTGAAGCTCGGTTGATATTCACTCGGCACGCTGCCGCGGCCGATCTCGACCGACACTTGGGCTGCGTTGCCGTGCAGATGGGCAACCAGAATGTCGCGAATGACGTGATAGAAAAGCGCGTCCTCGTCGATCACCGCTTTCAGCCGGGCGCCCATCGGGCCGACAATGCCATAGGCCAGAAACACGCCCATGAAGGTTCCAACCAGCGCCGAGCCGATCATGGTGCCCAACACTTCCGGCGGCTCGCTGATGGCGCCCATGGTCTTGATCACGCCCAACACCGCGGCGACGATGCCCAGCGCCGGCAGGCCGTCGGCCATGGTCTGGAGCGCATTGGCCGGGACCAGCGCCTCGTGATGGTGCTTTTCCAACTGCTTATCCATGGCGGTTTCGACCTGATGGGGGTCTTCCAGGCTCATGGTCATCATGCGCAGCGTGTCGCAGATGAAATCGAGCGCGAAATGGTCCTTCATGATCCTGGGATAGCGTTTGAAGATCGAGGACTCCGCGGGCCTTTCGATATGAGCTTCCAAGGCGATCAGGCCCTTGGACTTCATCGTCTTGGTCAGAAGGAAAAGCAGGCAAAGAAGGTCGTTATAGTCCTTGGGCTTCCAGGAGGGACCTGAGATCACCTTGCCCAGCGAGCCCATGATCTTCTTGAGATTGTACATCGAGCCCGCGATCAGCATGGCGGCGATGGCGGCGCCAAAGATGGTGAGCAACTCGTGCGGCGCGGCTTCGATCACCACGCCCAGCGAGCCGCCGGTCATCAGATAACCGCCGAACACGCAGACGAAAAGGATAACAATGCCGCCGATCTGGAGCATGAAAAGACCCGGAAATTACCGGCGGTCAGTATTAACAGCAGGGCTTAAGGAGGCGTGAACCGTCTGAAAGGTCTTCAAACCTTAACAGTTTGTGACCACTTCTCAGTTCTGTTCGGCTTCCGACAATCTCTTGGCCACCAGCGCCGCCAGCTCGGCCGCCACCGCCTCGCCGGTGCGCACACTGTCATCCTCCGCGCGGGCCGCACGGGCGATGGCCCTGACGTGCAAGGCCACGATGGTTGCGTCCAACGGGCGGTCGAAGCGCGTCAGATCGTCCATATAGCGGCACAACACTTCGGCGATTCGTCCAGTGGTGACCATTCCGGCAGTTTCCGCGAAGCCACGGATCTCGTGCGCGACCTCGAACAGCCTGGTCATATCGTCCGCGGCGCGCTCCATCTCTTCGACATATTGCAGGATGGCGGCGCGCATCGCCGGCATGGCGGCTTCCATCGCCGCTTGCGCTTTGGCCGCCGTCTCGGGCGCGCGCAAAGTATGCAGCGCCCGCGCGGCCCGCGGCTTGCTCAACATTTGGGGATAGGAATCGGCAGCGATGATCTGGACGGCTTTCGCTGGGGACTTGCGCGCTTTTGGCATCAGCGTACCTCCGCATCCTGGAAGTCGTCCTTGCGGCGCCACGGACCGGTAAAGTCGTCATTCTGGTGACGCCGGCGATCCGGGCCGAAATAGTTGTTGCAACGCACGAAGGCGCGAGGGCGTTCGACGATCTCGGCAATGCGCGCGAACAGATTGTGGGCGGTGATGGGCTTGGCGAGAAATTCGGTGACGCCCGCATCGCGTGCCGCTTCCACCCGATATTTCTCGGTGTGGCCGCTGATCATGATGATGGGCACGAAGGGGTTGGGACTGTGGTCGTTGTTGCGGACATAACGGGTGAATTCCAACCCATCCATCGGCTTCATCGCCAGGTCGCTCAGCACCAGGTCGGACTTGCGCTCGCGCAGCGCCTCGATGGCGGTCTGGCCATTGCTGGCCTCGGCAACGTCCCTGATGCCGGCGGAATTCAGCAGCGCGCGCAGCAGCGAACGCATATGCGCATTGTCCTCGACGATCAGCGCTTTGAGATTCTCGAAGCCTGGGCTGGACATGAGCTGTTTGGCGCCTTGTCCCGGCCCGCAAGGCTGCAAAGCCAGGAATTCTCTGGAATTCCAAGTATTTCTACTATCCTTGCCCTAGGCTACCCAACGGGAAGTTATTGAACCGTTACGGAACGCATGTCCATGAATCGTCCGGGTATGTTCAGAGATGTAACTTTCCGTTTGTTCATGGCTGCGCGCGCGGTATGGGCGCCCACGGCCATGGGCGTGGCGGGGGCGGTCTATGACGAGCAGGGGCGGATATTGCTGGTCAAGCACCGTTACAATCCCGGCTGGCGGCTGCCCGGCGGCGGGACTGGGCGGGGCGAGCCGCCCAAGGATGCGGTGTTGCGGGAACTCGCCGAAGAGGTGGGCCTTTCTGGCGGCGCGGCGGAATTCTTCGGCCTGTATGTCCGCAAGGCGGGATGGGCCACCGCGGTGATCGCGCTCTATCGCATCCAAGGCGCGCGCGTGAACTTCCGGCCAAATCTGGAGATCAGCAAAATCTGCTACGCCGATCCGCAGGTGCCGCCCGAAGGCTGCACGCCGGCCGCCAGAAAAAGGCTCAAGGAGCTGGCCGGAGCGGAGCTTTCACCTTATTGGTAGCTTGCCTTTTTGAGCCGCGGCGGTTAGCGAAACGGCATGAATGTGATGGCGACCGCCTGGCAGATCCGCCTGGAAGCACCCGAAGACGCCGAACAGGTCGAGGCGTTGAATGCGGAAAGCTTTGGTCCCGGCCGCTTCGCCAAATCGGCATATCGCTTGCGCGAGGGCGTACGTCCAGTTTCTTCTCTCTCCTTTGTGGCCATCGAGAATGAAATATTGCGCGGTTCGGTGCGCTTCTGGCCCATCCGGGTGGGAGGTCATGTGGAACTGCTGCTGGGTCCCTTGGCGGTGCAAAGCGACCAGCGTGGTCGCGGCATTGGCATTGCCCTCATGCAGGCCGGAATTGAGGCGGCGCGCCAAGGCCCTTGGCGTGGCATCTTGCTGGTGGGGGATGAGCCCTATTACGCCAAGGTAGGTTTTTCGCGCCTGCCGCCGGGGCGGGTGAAATTTCCCGGCCCGGTCGACCAGAACCGCATCTTGGGTCTGTCGCTGAAGGCGGGAGAGATTCTTGGCCTATCGGGAGAGGTGCGCCGCGCGCAGATTGATCAGCCGGTGTGCGCGGATGGGGCAGGGGTTGGCTAGTTTTATTCCCCCTCCCCTTGCGGGAGGGGGCAAATCATTTGGCGACGCCAAATGATTTGGGGGAGGGGTTTGTGATTCACCCCCTCCCAATTTCTTCGCGCACAGCGCGAAGAAATTGCCCTCCCCCGTCAAGGGGGAGGGGATAATCTTCAACTTTCCTTACCGCCCTTCCAATCTCCACGCCACCAACAACATGCCCACGATCAGCAGCAGCGCCAGCCATTGCGGCATCAGCTTTTCCTGTTCCAGCGCGGTGACGCGATAGGCGCCATTGCTGCGCAAGCCGATCCAGCGGTCGCCGCTGGCGGTGTCCCCGGCGCCAACACGCCGTATCTCCGGCAGGCCATCCTCCAGCCAATGCACGCTGCCGCCGCTGACTTCGGCATCGGGCTTTAGAAGTTCATCGGTGGCGCG
Source organism: Rhizomicrobium sp. (assembly GCA_035487655.1). Lineage (GTDB taxonomy): Bacteria > Pseudomonadota > Alphaproteobacteria > Micropepsales > Micropepsaceae > Rhizomicrobium. Next base: position 15,915 of record DATHLY010000008.1, read on the forward strand.
CATGTCCGCCACCTCCTTGGGATTGAGTGGTCCCGCCGCCGTCACGGTCGAAAGGATGCCGTCGGTGGCGCGATAAAGGCCCAATTCGCCCGCCCTGGTGTCGGCGCGCCAGACGCCGGGCTCAGCCTTGGTGAGGGGCAGGTTCACGGTCTTCCCCGACGGCATGGTCAGTGTCACCGGCGGGGTTTGGGCCGCCATCGTGCGGCGCGTGATGCGGACAGTTTCGCCGATGATCTGGGCCGACAGATTCTCCGCTTCCAACTCCGGCTCTTTCATCAGCCAATGCGCCAGGCGTCGCAGCAGCTCCGCCTGGGGGCCGCCGCCTTCAAAGCCGCGCGCCCACAGCCAAGTCTGGTCCGACATCAACTCCGCGATGCGGCCCTTGCCGACACGATCCAGCACCAGAAGCGGCTTGCCCGCATCGCCCGACATGACCGTTTGTCCCGACACCTTGTTCGAACCCAAAATGCGAAACCAGCGGCCCCA
>DATHLY010000009.1:0-2982 GCA_035487655.1 Rhizomicrobium sp.
GCGCGAAAGCTTGCTGGCCCGCGGAAATCGTGCCGGCAGCGGCGCAATTCATGGAATCGGCGGCACCCAATTGCTGCGCGGACAAGGTGCAGAGGCGATAGGCAAAATCCTTCTCCATCTTGTCGATCTTTTCGTTCTGCAGCTGGAGCTGGTGGGTCAATTCCTCATTGGTCCCGGTGGCGCGGCTTAAACTGTCGGTGAGGCCGCGCACCCGGTCTTCCAAATCCCGGATACGCGCGTCCTGCTGCTGGGTCGTGCCCTTGAGATCTTGAATGCCGCTGTCCTGGGCGGCCTCGCGCGCCTTTTCCTCGTCACTGGGGCCGAACAGCTGGGCGCTGGCCGAGATGGGCATGAGTGCCATCCCGCAGGCCAGTACCGAAACCAGAAGCCGCTGCTTTTTCATGACGGACTCTCTATCAGGCCTTTAAAGCAAAAAAGGGGCGCAGGAATTATCCCACGCCCCTTTTTCCAACAAACGCAAGTTACGAATTCGCACCGCCGGTTATGGTGGTGACGCCGCGGCGGTTCTGCGCCCAGCAGGCTTCATCGGACTGCGTGCAGATCGGACGCTCTTTGCCGTACGACACAGTTTCCAGCCGGGCGGTGGAGACGCCCTGGCTGACCAGGAATTCCTTGACGGAATTGGCGCGGCGCGCGCCAAGGGCCAAGTTGTATTCCCGGGTACCGCGCTCATCGCAATGGCCTTCGACCGTCACGCGTACCGCCGGATACTTGGCGAGCCACGCCGCCTGGCGGCTGAGGATCGCCTTGTCGCTATCCTTGACGTTGTACTGGTCGAAGTCGAAATGGACCGTGTCGCCGACATTGACGCGGAAGTCCTCGGCGCTGCCGGGGATGATGCTGGAGGTGACCGGCGCGGGCGCAGGCGCGGCGGGCGGCGGGGCCGGGGGAGGAGCGGTGTTGACCGCTTCCTGCTTGTGTGTGCAGGCGGCCAAAACCAGGGCCGCAGCCAGACACGCGAATTTCAGGGAACGGGAAAATGGGATCATGATTGGAATCTCCTGGCAGCGAAGACCGCGGTGCAACGGCGCCCACGCTCTAAAGAATCGTTATGCACCTAAATTCACGGAACGCATTAAGGGCCAAAAAGAACCAAAGATTGCGTTCGAAGTTAGACCAATTCTAGGAAAAGAGCCCTACTGGATCAAGGGTGACCAAGCCGGGTCGGATGCTGAACCAGGCGTTAAGACCTTGCGTTCATTGCGACCGGTCACATCCACCGACATGATCTGCGAACCGCGGTTGTTCGAGGCTTCCCGGGTGAACATCAGGACCCGGCCATTGGGGGCCCAGGTCGGGCCTTCATCGTGATAGCCGCTGGTGAGCATCCGCTCGCCTGAGCCGTCGGTACGCATCACGCCGATCGAAAAGATGCTCCCCTGTTGCTTGGTGAAGGCGATGAGGTCGCCGCGGGGCGACCAGACAGGGGTGCCGTTGCGCCCCGGCCCGAAACTGATTCGGCGCTGATTCGAACCGTCCACATTCATCAGATAGACCTGCTGGCCGCCGCCGCGATCGGACTCAAAGGCGATCTGGCGTCCGTCCGGCGAGAAGCTGGGGGCGGTGTCGATCGCGGGGTCCGAGGTCAGACGCTGAATGGCGCGGTTGCGCAAATCCATGATGTAGATGTCGGAATTGCCGGCGGTCTCCAAGGTCAGGGCGACGCGGTTGCCGTCCGGCGAAAAGCGCGGGCTGAAAGTCATGTTGGGGAAATTGCCCAGCATCTCCTGTTTGCCGGTCTCGATGTCGAACAGATAGACCCGCGGCTTGGTGCCGATATAGGACATATAGGCGATCATCTGGGCGGTGGGATTGAAGCGCGGCGTCAGCACCATGTAGCTGCCATTGGTGAGGAAGATGGGATTGGCGCCGTCCTCGTCAATGATCGCCAGCCGCTTGACGCGCTTGATGGCCGGCCCGCTTTCCGAAATAAAGACCACGCGGGTGTCGAAATAGCCCTTTTCGCCGGTGATCCGCTCATAGATCGCGTCCGACACCATATGGGCGATGCGCCGCCAATTCTCCGGCGTGGTGAAGAATTGCAGCCCCAGCATCTGGCTTTCGCCATAGATGTCCCAGAGGCGAAAATCGACCCTGAGCCGTCCGTCCGGCTGCATGACGACTTGGCCCGTCACCAGCCCCTGCGCGGTGATGCTGCGCCAGCTGCCAAAGGTAGGCACCTTGTTGATGTCGGTGACGTGCTCGACAAAGCCCTTCTGGTCCAGCGGACGGAACAGGCCGGAGCGCTCCAGATCGGCGCGCACCACGCCGGCGACATTGGCGCCGGTCTGGGGATCGCCGATGAAGTCGGGAATGGCGATGGGCAGCGGCTGGGCATTGCCCTGGGTCACGTCCACCTGCAAGGCCGCACGGGCGGGGCTTGCGGAAAGCACCGCCAACGCGGCAAGCAGGACTAAAAAACTTTTCATGCCACCTGTTCTCCGAAGGCCTGGCCAATAACAAACGCTTTCAACATGGCTCCAACATGGCAGCCGCCTTATTGTTCCATCATTGGGGACAGATCAAGCATAAGAGCTTGATTTCGCGCTCGCTCACACATGCCAAAAAACCTCACTGCCCCATCATTTGGCGCGGGTCAAAGCGCAAGGGATTGATCTCACGCCATTGGACATAGCGGTCCGGCGGCAGGCGATAGGGCTGGCATTGGTAGATGGCGCGGCTGGCGGCCTCCGCGGCGGCACGGGTATAGCCGTTGCCGGCGGCCGTGGCGGCAGTGCCCGGCGTCATCTGCAAGCGCCCCACCGTCCCGTCCGGATTGAGACTGAGATCGTAATCCACGATCAGGTCGCGCGCGTCCGGCGCCCCTGTCGGCGGCGACCAGCAACGATACATCTGGCTTCTCAGCGCATCGGCAAGATCCGCCGTCATCAGATTGCCGGTGCCGATGCCTGGAATGACCCGCGGCCCCGCCTTGGCGGTCTTCACCGTCTTTTCCGGCGT
>DATHLY010000010.1:0-2314 GCA_035487655.1 Rhizomicrobium sp.
CAATGTGCGACCTGGCGTTCGGTACTGCATCCCTGATCGACCCATCGGAGAGTGAGCCCGGTTTGCGGCCGCGCTGATCTCACCAGCACCGCCAGCAATGATTTCGGCCACACCCTGAAAGGACGGTGGCATTACAACTGCGGATCAAACCGCGCCGGTCCCCAGATGTGCGCCCAGCAGGCTGACAGATGGTCAGTGGTGCGCTTTTATTGCCCGTCGGCCTAGCGGAGGAGCTTTTAGGTCAAGGGCTGCGCTGGGACACGAAATTCCAGAGACACCATGCTCAATTCGCATCACAACAGTTTCGGCTGATTGGTTTGTACCGCAGGTTTTGGCCCGACCTTTGACGCGTCAAAATGCGGTCCAGTTTCTTCCAACAGGCCTATTCGCAATAGACCCTGTCCCTGTCGATCGCCTGTCCGATCAAAGCCCCTGCGCCCACGCCCAGGATGGCCCCCAGCGCCGCGGATCTGCCGCGCGCCAGTTGGCTGCCGATCAATCCGCCCGCGGCGGCCCCGACGATCAATCCGGTGGTGCCGTCGGAGCGGTGGCAATAGTAGCGCCCATCACCGCCGCGATAGACCACCTCGTCATAGCGCACTGCGCGTCTTTCATGGTGGCGATGGTCGTCGCGATAATAGAAACGCTCGCCATCGCGATTGTCGCGATCCTCCCGATTGTCACGATCCTCCCGATAGTCGCGATCGGCATCTTTGGCGCGGCGGCCATGCGCGGGCGCCCAGGGCGGCGGATCGGCCGCTACGGGAAGAGCGGGAAGAATGATCGCTGCGATCATCGCGATAGATAGAATTTTATGCAATGGACACTCCCAAGCTTTGTGACTCGTTGGTCCCAGCATAGTGGAATTGACAGTTCTCTGCCCATGGCTCCGCCGCGGATCGTTAGAAATCACTTCCCGATATGGGTAGAAACCACGGCATTGTGAAATCCCACCGCCGAACGGGCCTCATTCGGCTGCGAAACTGTGAAAAATTAAACGCGACGCTTTCTAATTACCGGCGCCTCCGCCATGCTCGAGGCCAGTTCGGTCCTGGGGGGCATTTGAGGGTCAGAACCGTTTCACTCCTGCTGTTGCTCGTGTTGGGGCTTTGCTTCGCCACGGGAGCTTATGAGGTCTACAAGGCCTGGGCTGAGCATCAGGGCCGTCACGGGCCGGCCGCGCAGCCGCCACCGGGCCTCCCCGATTTTTCTCCCACGGCGGAGCATCGGATCAAATTGGGCACCTGAGCGCATTGTCCGCCGGTATAGAACGGGCGGTCTTTCAACAGATCGCCGGGACGCTATAGTGCCGAGAGAATTCACGGGTGGCACATTCCATGGCGAAAACGAAATCGCGCGCAAAAATTGGATCGAAAAAAAAGACGAAAGCACGCCCGCCGAAGCCGGGCGGCAATCTGGTTCTGGTTGCCACGCGCAAGGGCGCCTGGCTCTTCCGCGGCGATGCCTCACGCCAGCAGTGGCGTTCCAATGGCCCACATTTCCTGGGCCAGATCATCCAGCATCTCATGCTTGATCCGCGTGACGGCCGGACTTTGCTGGCCGCCGCCAGCACCGGGCATCTCGGACCCACGATTTTCCGCTCCACCGATTTGGGAAAGAGCTGGCAGGAATCCCCGCGTCCCCCCGCTTTCAAGAAACAAGAAGGCGGCCGTACGGTAAAGCACACCTTCTGGCTCACGCCCGCCCATGCCAACGAACCAAACGTCTGGTATGCCGGCACCTCGCCGCAAGGCTTGTTTCGCAGCGAAGATGGCGGCGTCACCTGGAACGAATTCTCCGGGCTCAATGACGATCCGCAATACCGCGCCTGGATGGGGACCGAGCAGGACGGCACGCCCGACGGGCCCAAGCTGCACTCCATCATCATCGATCCCCGCGATCCCAAGCATCTCTATTTCGCCATGTCGGGCGGCGGGGTGCATGAGACCCTGGACGGGGGCAAGCGCTGGAAGCCCTTGATCGAAGGCATGGACGTGGTGGCCGGATTCGATCCCAAGACCGTAACCTTCCACGATCCGCATTGCGTCAGGCTCTGCCCCTCAAATCCCGACCGGCTCTATCAGCAGAACCATTGCGGCATCTACCGCCTCGACCGCCCGGCCAAGGTGTGGAAACGCATCGGCAAGGCGATGCCTTCCAAGATCGGCGATGTCGGCTTTCCCATGGTGGTGCATCCCCATGACGATGAAGCCGCCTGGGTATTGCCGATGGACGGCCAAACGGTCTGGCCCCGCACGAGCATCAACGGCCAGCCTGCCATTTATGGCACCTCCAACGGCGGCAAGAGCTGGAC
>DATHLY010000011.1:0-9146 GCA_035487655.1 Rhizomicrobium sp.
CGCCGCCGCGAACCATCCCTCCACTTCGCGGTCGGAGAATCCAAGCCTGCGGTGGGCATATTCGTCGCGCAGAAATTCTTCTCTGTGAGGCGCGAAATCGGCGATCAGAAGCCGTCCGCCCCGCGCCATCACGCGGGCCGCTTCCGCCACCGCGCTGCCTGGATCATCCAGGTAATGCAGCACTTGATGGAACAGCACCACGTCGAAGCCGCCGTTATTTCCGTTTGGGTCGGCACTACCATTTGGAAAAGGCAGGCGATAGATATCCCCCAACCGTACCTGGGCATTGCGGATGTTCTCACGCAACAGCCGGTCGCGGGCGATGGCCAACATCTCGGGGCTGACATCGACGCCGATGGTCCGCCCCGCATGGGGCGCGATCAATTCCAGCATCCGGCCGGTACCGGTGCCGGCATCCAGAAAGTTCTCGATTTTGCCGCTGGTGAGATGGCGGGCGATGGCCTCTTCGACATCGCGCTCGGGCGCATGCAAGGTGCGGATGCGTTCCCATTCCGCGGCATTGGATTTGAAATAGGCGGCCGCCGCATTGGCGCGTGCCTGACGTACATGGGCAAGGCGCGCCTTATCGGCTTCCTGCAGCGCCGGGTCGGCCAAGGCGGCAATCGCCGCTCCGAGTTCGGCGCCGATGCCGCGGTCGGCGGCGCGGCAGAATACCCAGCTTCCCTCTTTGAAGCGCTCCACCAGTCCGGCTTCGCCCAAGAGTTTGAGATGCCGGGAAACACGCGGCTGCGATTGGCCGACAATCTCGATCAGCTCGCTCACGGTCAGTTCGGCTTGGCGCAGCAGCAAAAGCAGGCGCAGACGGGTGGGATCACCCGCCGCCCGCAGCATGGAAACCAGCCTGTCCAATGCTTTCCTCACATATAAACATATCTTTATATGCTTAGTTTCCGCGCCGTCGCAAGAGGGCTGGATTCCGGGACGTAAAACCGGCAAAACCCAGGGAAATCTTGGGTTTTGAGTGTATGGCTGGGCTCAGAGGACTGATGGCGGGGCTATGCGGCCTGGCTTTGGCCGGCTGCGCCACGGCACCCGCTTCGCCGGAAGCCCTGGCAGCCAATGACCCTTATGAGCAGACCAACCGGGATACCCTCAAGCTCAACGGCAAGATCGACAGATATTTCGTCATTCCCACCGTGGGTCTCTATTTCCTGCTGGTGCCCGAAGGCGGCCGGCGGGGCGTACACAATTTCCTGGGCAACCTGTCATTGCCCACCATTTTCGTGAACGACATGCTGCAGGGCGAGTTCAGCCGCGCCGGCAAGTCCATGTGGCGGCTGGTGATCAATACCACCGTCGGAATCGCCGGATTCTGGGATCCCGCCAGCAAAATCGGCATTCCCGGGCATGGGGAGGATTTCGGCCAGACCCTGGCGGTTTGGGGCGTAAAGGAAGGTCCCTATCTGGTGCTGCCCTTTTTCGGGCCCAGCAATCCCCGCGATGCCACCGGGTTCCTGGTGGATACGGCCATGGACCCCACCAACCAGATCCATATCAAGCAGCATCTGTGGTGGTCGGCCGGTCGGGAATATTTCACACTCCTGGACCTGCGCGGACAGACCTACCAGACTGTCCAGGGTATCCAGCGCAGTTCGGTGGACTATTATTCATCCCTGCGCAATTTTTACCGCCAGTTCCGCAATGAGCAGATACGCAACGGTCGAATACAGACCCAGGACCTGCCAGACTTCTGAAATTTCAAGTCGTTCTCCTGCCTTGAACTTGCCATAGCAAACCGCGAACATCGCCCAAACAGGAAAGACCCGATGCGCCCTCTGACCATTATGGCCCCGACGCGACGCACCCTGCTGCAGTCTGCGACGCTTTTCGCGGTGCCCCTCTTCCTGGCCGCACCCGCCGCCGCGGCTGCCAATGTGGCGGAGAGCTTTGTGGACGACAACATCCACAAGGGACTGGATATCCTGCGCGACAAGAGGCTCACCACCATCCAGCGCCGCGACCAGTTCGAAACCCTGTTGCTCGGTTTGGTGGATGTGCGCCGTATTGCATTGTTCACACTGGGCCAATACCGGCGCACCGCGCCGCCGGAAGACGTGGATGCCTTCGTGAACGCCTTCAAGAATTATGCGGCGGCCGCGTACCAGTCTTATTTCGCCAAATACACCAACCAGACCTTGAAGGTGAGCGGCTCGACCCAGCGCTCGGACACCGATTTCATTGTGCAGACGCTTTTGGTCGATCCCAGTTCCAACCAGCAGCCGGCGGAAGTGGATTTTCGCGTGCGTACCGACACAGGCAAGCCGGTGCTGGTGGATGTGGCCTATCAGGGCATCTGGCTGTCGCTGGAACAGCGCGACCAGTTCGTCGCCTTCCTGGGGCAGAACAATGGCAATGTCCGCACCCTGATTGCGCATTTGAGCGAGTTGGCGGTCAATCTCGCCAAGCCGACCTGAGCGCTTGTCTTTTGCGTCGTGAGTGCGTCGCGCCTGCGCTCATGCACCTCTAGTGCACATCGCTCGGCGCTCCTTCTCACGTCGCAAAATCCATCGCGCTTGGTATGAGCGCAATGGGCGAATGAAGGGATTCTATCTGTCGTCGAGAATGGCGAGGCAGAACAGCATCAGCACGATGGCCGGGCCGGTCTTGACCAGCGCTCCCAGCGGCTCGATCCAAAGATTGGGTGTGAGGACCGCGGCTCCAATCATATAGCCCAGCGAAAGAAGGATGCCAGCGATCAACCCGATACGCGCGGTGGCGCGAACTGCAATGAGCAGACCAATGGAAATATCCAGCAGACTGCTGGCGATGGTCAGACCGTGTGCCAGACCGAAAGAAAATCCCTGGTCCAGCAAGATCCGGCGCGCCGCAGCAAATCCCAAAGTCAGGGCGATTCCTCCCGACACGCACCAGAAGATTACGAGGGTCACCAAGGCCAGCGCCTTGAGGAGATAAAGTCGGGCAAACCATTTTTCTTGAACGGTGGCGGGTGTCGCGGAGAGCGCATCGCGCGCCGATAAGGGGACGAGGCCCGTCTCATCCATCCACAGCTGCGGGTCGCCTCTGACACCGCGGCGCATTTCCTGAATGGCGGTGCTACGGATGGGCGGCTTCCATCCCAGCCATGCCGCCATATCGCCCGCCGTCGCGCCTAGTGACAGCATCCAGCCCTGCAGAACCAGCCATGACCCGGTACCTCCAATATGGCTACGAAAGGCCGCGACGATATCGCCCACCGTGCCGGGGCTCTCTTCCATGACATCCCAGGTCTTTTCCCAGTCTTTGTCCCCGCTGCGCCAACGGGATGCGATATGTGCCACTGTCTTGCAAAGATCGGAGACGGCGGTCGCGGCAAAGGATGAATGTCTTTCCGGTTCCGGCAGCTCGAGCGGCAAGGCCGCCAGCGCCCGGATAAGAGCGCTGCCGCCATAGGCGGCCTTGGCAATGACAAAGCCGGGGCGCAGGATCACATAGGGTGCGCCGCTGGCCGCGATGGCACGCTCGCCTTGCCGCTTGGTGCGGCTGTAGAGCGTTCGGTCATCCTCCTCGCGTCCCGGCACGGAGAGATGCACCAAAAGCTTCCGCGGCGCAGCCGCACAGACAGCGGCAAGGCGAGCGGCAAATTCCCGATGCACCGCATCACTTTCCGCGCCTTGCAGGATGCCCACGGTGTTCACCACCAGGTCAGCGCCGTTCAAGAGTCCGGCCAAGGCCTCTGGCGACAAGGACAGCAGCGGGGTCTCCACTGCGCGCCCTGCCAGCGCGGCACGCTGGGCCGGCGTGAATCGCCTTGCGTAACCGATGGCCTCGAACCCCCGCTGCTTGAGATCATGCGTTACTGCGTTGCCGATCAACCCGTTCGCACCCAGGACAGCGATGTGCGCCATCAGACGGGTTTCGCAATCATAAGGAACAGGATGGCCAGCACCGCAGCGAAGCCGGGAAAACCGAACCAAAACCAGATTCGGAACAGGCGATGGTAAGCAGGCGATAGCGGCGCAGCGGCATCCGCGGCAGCTCGCGCCAGATCACGCAACCGCGACTGGATCCACACCACCGGCAGCCAGAAAGCGCCAGCCACCAGATAAAGCAGCAGGGACATCGCGATCCAGCTTTCCCCGAATGCCACGCCGGTCTGGCGCATCAGCAGATAGCCGGTGACGGGCTGCAGGACCACAGCGGTAGCCGTGAAAATCATGTCTCCCAGAACCACCAGTCTTGCCGTGCGTGCGATGAATCCGGCATCGCCACTGCGATGCGCCATCAGCATGAAAAAGGCGATGCCGCTGCCGGTGCCCAAAAGGACCGTGGCACCCACGACATGCGCGAATTTCAAGAGGACATAGATCACGTGGGAATCTTGTCAGCCCCGGCCCAAACCATATCTGAGCGCGAGGGATTTTGCGATCTCGGCAAGGTTGTTGGGGCAATACAGACCACACCGAGTCGTGCTTTAGGCGCGAGAATTTTTGTGGCGTGAGCAGGGTTGCTAGGTCCTGAGCGACAGCGAAGGACGCGTGGCAACGAGCGACGTGTACAAGGCGTACACGAGCGGTCCATGGCGGCGGCGTATGGACGCGACGAACTCACGACACAAAAGGACCGCGCCTAAGCGCGGGCGAACCTTTTGTACTTGATCTTATGCGGCTGGTCGGCATCCATCCCCAGGCGCCGTTTCTTGTCGGCCTCATAATCCTGAAAATTGCCTTCGAACCATTCGACATGGCTGTCGCCCTCGAACGCCAGCATGTGGGTGGCGATGCGGTCCAAAAACCAGCGGTCGTGACTGATGATCATGGCGCAGCCGGCGAAGTCTTCCAGCGCCGATTCCAGCGCGCGCAACGTATCCACATCCAGGTCGTTGGTGGGTTCGTCGAGCAATAGGAGATTGGCGCCCGACTTCAGCATCTTGGCCAGGTGCACGCGGTTGCGTTCGCCGCCCGAGAGCTGTCCCACCTTTTTCTGCTGGTCGCCACCCTTGAAGGCGAAGGCGCCGACATAGGCGCGGGAATTGATCCTGGTCTTGCCGAATTCGATGATGTCAGTGCCGCCGGAGATTTCCTGCCACACCGTCTTGCTGGCATCGAGCGCGTCGCGCGACTGGTCGACATAGCCGATCTGCACCGTGTCGCCGATACGCAAGGTGCCTGCATCGGACTTTTCCTGGCCCGTCAGCATCCGGAACAGCGTGGTCTTGCCCGCGCCATTGGCGCCGATGACCCCCACAATCCCGCCCGGCGGCAGCTTGAAATTGACATTCTCGTACAGCAGCCGATCGCCATAGGCCTTGGCGAGACCTTCCGCCTCCACCACCAGGCTGCCCAGACGCTCGGCCACCGGGATCATGATGGTGGCGGTCTGCTGGCGCTGTTCCTGGCTCTTGGCCACCAAATCTTCATAGCGGTTGATGCGCGCCTGGGATTTGGCGTGGCGGGCCTTGGGCGATTGGGAAATCCATTCCCGCTCGCGCGCAATGGTGCGTTGCTGTGCGGCCTCCTCGCTGGATTCCTGCTTCAGGCGCTTTTCCTGCACCCCAAGGAAGGAGGAATAGTTGCCTTCGTGCGGAATGCCCTTACCGCGATCCAGCTCCAGGATCCAACTGGTGACATTGTCCAGGAAATAGCGGTCATGGGTGACCAGGATCACGCAGCCCTTATATTCGCGCAGGGTCAGTTCCAGCCACGCCACCGACTCCGCGTCCAAATGGTTTGTGGGCTCGTCCAGCAGGAGGATGTCGGGCGCATCCAGCAAGAGCTTGCAAAGCGCCACGCGGCGGCGCTCACCGCCCGACAGCGTTTCCACATTGGCATCACCATCGGGGCAGCGCAGCGCATCCATCGCCTGGTCCACCTTGGAATCCAGGTCCCAAAGTCCTTGCGCCTCGATCTCGTCCTGCAGCCGCGCCATCTCGTCGGCGGTCTCGTCGGAATAATTCGCGGCGATTTCGTTGAAGCGGTCCACCAGCGCCTGCTTCTTGGCGACGCCTTCCATCACATTTTCGCGCACGGTCTTGCCCGGATCGAGCTGCGGTTCCTGCGACAGATAGCCGGTGCGGATGCCGTCCGCCGCCCAGGCTTCGCCGGTGAACTCCTTGTCCTGGCCGGCCATGATCTTCATCAGGGTGGATTTGCCCGCGCCATTGACGCCGACGATGCCGATCTTGGCGCCCGGATAGAAGGACAGCCAGATATCCTTCAGCACCTGCTTGCCGCCGGGATAGGTCTTGGAAAGACCCTTCATCACATACACAAATTGCGGCCCGGCCATCTGATTGATTTCCCTTACAGTTCCATGACATTTCCGGTTGCTCGCGACCAGCCGAAAGCGGTCGAGGCAACCGGGGCGGTGCTTTACCACGGTCCCTCAAGATTTAATAACCGCTTGTTCGGTACCCAAAAGGCAGGCGAGCCGCGAAGCTTTCTCCGCGGTCCCATGCTTCATTCTCAAATCAGAATTGGCGGATCAGAATTTGATCTTGGCGCGCGACAAAAGCGACACGGAGGTGGCGCCGGGCTGGCCCTGGGCGTTGGTCTGATAACCGGCATTGGTCTGCAAGGCCACCGCGCCATCCAGGAAGTTGGTGACATAGCCAAGCTGAATGTCGGTCTCTTGGGCACGGTTCAAGGGCATGCCCTGGGTCACCGTCAGCGGCAGATCGCCTGCCGACAGGGCCGACAAGCTGGCTGCCATGCTGGGTGCGGGCCGCGAGAAAGACAGGCCCAGCGCATCATCGCCGAATACGCCGCGCTTGGCGATGGCGACGGAATAGGATTGCTCGCGCAAGGTGCCGCCGCCCAAACCCGCCCTGGGATCGAGTTGCGTCAGGCCTTCGCTGAACGAGGCCGTGGTGACCCAGCCCTGTCCGAAATCCACATGCGCCGAAACGCCCACGGCCGCTGTGCTGGCCTTGGGCGCGATCGCCGCATCGCGCGTGAATCCGAGAGGCAGGCCGGTGCGCTGCGACGCAATCGCCGTAACATCCAGGCCCAGCGCGTTGAAGACATCGAACGACAGGCCGCCCAAAATCGATTTGCTTTGGCTGGCATCATAGGTCAGCGCCAAGGGTCCCGTGGGCGCGCCGGCATCGAAGCGGAAACGGTCCAGCCGTTCGTCGCCGATTGCCGCGCCAAGCCGCACCCGCAAATTGTCGGCCGGTACATAGGTGATGCCGGCATAGCGGCCGCCGTTGGCCAGTGCGAGATACGGCGTGGTGACCGCCGACAGGAAGGGTGAAACCGTATCGCTGCGGCCGGTGAAACGGGAGGCGATATCGACGCCTCGGGCGGCATCCAATGCCAAGTTGGGCGCCACAAGAGCACTGGATGCGACGGGAGGCAGGCCGGGCGCCGATGGCCTGAATGTGCTTCCGGAAAGCAGAGCCTCGATCTCCGGCTGCACCGCGCCGCCCGACAGGCCGGGCGCCGACAGTTCGTAAGCGGAGATCGCGCGCGAGGCGCCGAAGGACTGAAGACTCGGCGTGCGATCGGCAGCAAGCACCGGCGCCGCCACCAACATGGCGGCAAACCCCGCGGCCAAAACCGCAGCGTGCTTGAAATTGTGCATTGCCTACCCCTGTAAGGGGCCCCTCGTGTAGAACCCGAAAATTACCAGACCGGGAGGATTGGGCCAAGGAAAACAGGGGTTTTTCTGAGGCTTTCCGGTCACAGCCGGCGCTAACAAAGCAGACAGGGTTGCGAGCTTGCCACGGCTTCTTGAAATTATATTTCAAAAGCCCGAGCGCGGCCTTGGCATAACCGCCAGTTTCGGCCTGTCAGCGGCCAGGCCCGCCTTTTATGCAACGCCGATATCCGGTTCGCTCCGCTGGTCCAGGGCCTGTGACAGAATCCATTTCAATTCGTCGGGTTGAAACGGCTTTTGCACAATGGGGCGGCCGGCATGCCGGTCGGGAATACCGCGCGCGCCATAGCCGGTGGCAAAAACAAAGGGCGTGCCGCGCGCCGCAAGCCGGTCGGCGAAATCGAACACGGGATGGCCATTGAGATGCACATCCAGCACCGCCACGTCATAGTCGGGATCATGCGCCATGGCGTCGTCCAAATGGCTGACGACGCCGGCAACCTCATAGCCGAATTCCGCCAGCAGATCTTCCAGAAACAGGGCGACGATGATTTCATCTTCCACGATCAACACGCGCGCGCACATCCACGCCACCTCTCCGATTTTGCCTAAGCCAGTTTCATGTCCCATTCACACAGCAAGCCTGCCTCGCGGAAATCCAGTCTCACTTTGCCCGATATTTCGCGTCCCAATCCCTGCTCGATCAGACGCAAGCCAAAACCACGTCGGGGCGGCTTCAACACCCGAGGGCCGCCCCCTTCCTCCCAACGCAACTTCAGCTGCTTGGCGTCGGGTTCCAGTGACCAGCTCACTTTCACCATGCCGGCGGCATTCGACAGCGCGCCATATTTTGCGGCATTGCTGGCCAGTTCGTGGAAGACCATGCCAAGCGCCAGTGCCCGCTTGGTATCCAGGTGCACTCCCGGCCCTTCGACCGTGAAACGGGCGCGGCCCGCCTCCCGCCAGGGGCGCAAGGCGCGGCGCACCACGCCTTCGAAAGAAGCGCCTTCCCAATTGTCCAAAGTCAGAAGATCGTGCTGGCTGGAGAGCGCAAACAGTCGCGCCAGGAATGTATCGCGTGGCCCCGCTTCGACCCCCTTCAAGGTCTGGGTCGCCATCGCCTGCACGGTCGCCAACGTGTTCTTGACCCGATGATTGAGCTCATCCAGCAAGAGGTTCTGGTGGCGTTCGATACGGCGGCGATGCTCGATCTCCAGCGCCAGACTTTCGGCGAATTTCCCGCGCTCGCGTTCGGCCTCGAAGGTCTCGATATTGACCGCGGCGACAGCGATTTGGCGCGCCACCAGCGTCGCGAACTTCTCGAAAATATCGTCTCCGCGCCGGCGATAGGGATTGGCCGCCAGGATCAGCACGCCGCGCGGCGCGGCATCGGCGCTGATCGAAAGTGGCAGGATCAACGCATCTTGCGCGACATCGTTCCAGGGGCCCTTGGGCAGGGAGCCGAACTTCTCGCCCAGGCACACCAGGATAGGGCCGCTGCCGCGCACGACATCGCCGATCGGCCAAAGGGCGCCGCGCTCCAGGACGATTGTTTCGGGCGCCGCGGCATGGCCGGGCGCGATGCCGCT
>DATHLY010000012.1:0-2585 GCA_035487655.1 Rhizomicrobium sp.
TTTTCATCGAAATTCATGGTCCAGATCTGCTTGCCGCGATTGCCGAGCGCGGCAAAGGGAAACGCGAAGCTGTCATCGGCGGTGCAATTAGGCTGGGTCACCGCCTGTCGGATCGAAAAATTCGTGTCCTTGACGCAGACCGGATTGGCACCGCCCCAGGCCCGCGACGGACCGGAATGGGCTATGCCTGAGCGGGCATAGACCAGATAGCTCTGTGCCGTCAGCGGCTCCTTGCGCGCCAATTGGCATTCGCCGGGCGCGATGCGGGTCCAGCCTTGGGTCTCGCTGTTCGGCGATTGGACCGCCGAGGTGGCGGCATAGAGGATATAGCTGGTGCGATTGCAGAGGGTCAGCGCGGCATGGGCCGGGGAAACGGAAGTCGCCGCCAGCGCCAGCAGGGCCAACGGCAGCACGACGGACAGCCGTCCGCGCCTCATTCCGCCGTGATCAGCGTGCCTGCGCCATGCTCGGTGAAAAGCTCGAGCAGCAGCACATGGGGAATGCGTCCATCCAGGATGACGGCGGCATTGACCCCGCCTTCCACCGCATCGATGGCGGTCTGGATCTTGGGAATCATGCCGCCGGAAATCGTGCCGTCGGCGATCAGGGCCCGCGCCTCGCGCACGGAAAGCTTGGAGATCAGCTTCTTGTCTTGATCCAGCACGCCTTCCACATCGGTGAGCAGGATCAACCGCTCGGCCTTGAGCGCGCAAGAGACCGCGCCCGCCACCGTGTCCGCATTGATGTTGTAGGTTTCGCCCTTGCGCCCCACGCCGATGGGCGCGATCACCGGAATGGTCTCCGACTTCATGATGGAGTGCAGCACTTCCGGATTGACGGTGTCGGGCTCGCCGACAAAGCCCAGATCCACTGCCACCTTCTCGCCTGTATTGGGGTCGGTCCGGGTCATCGCCACCTTGCGCGCGATCACCAGATTACCGTCCTTGCCGGACAGACCCACGGCGCGGCCGCCAGCAGCATTGATACCGGTGACGATCTGCTTGTTGATGGAGCCGGTGAGCACCATTTCCACCACTTCGACCGCGGCCTCGTCAGTCACGCGCAAACCGTCGACGAAGGTGGATTCGATGTTGAGCTTCTTGAGCATGGCCCCGATCTGGGGGCCGCCGCCATGCACCACCACCGGATCGATGCCGGTCTGTTTCATCAGCACGATGTCCTGGGCGAACTCGTGCGCGCCGGTGCCGGTCATGGCGTTGCCGCCATATTTCACCACGATGGTCTTCTGGTCGTAATTCAAGATGTAGGGCAGCGCCTCGATCAGCACGCGGCCGGTCTGACGCCAACGCGCCAGGGTGCGCAGATTCCGGTCTTCAGGTTCGTCGGAGGATCCGGCCATGGCGAGGTGCCCTTGGAAATAAAAAGTGGGGCCTTATAGCGTGATGAGCCGCCTGATCCAAGCACAGAGGGGGTTAATCCAGAAATCTCGAGCGCCGCATTCCGCGGCGCGACATTCAGCATCCGCCAGATCTCTTCCCCCTTACGGCGAAGCCGTTGGAGGGGGGAGATGTCGCAGCGAAGTGTTTGCGGGACGCAAACCTGAGATGCGATAGAGGGGGGTCAAACTAAGCTTGCAAGGTGGGTGCGCAATTCGGGAATGCCCTCGCCTTTGAGGGCCGAGGTTAACCGTATCTCGGCCAGCGCGGCGGTGTGCGTTGCCGCTTCTTTCCCGGCCGCCGCGAGCGCTGCGGCGCGCTCAGCTGCTTTGAGTTCGTCCGCCTTGGTGAGCACCAGGCCATAGGAGACAGCTGCCCGGTCCAACAGCGCCATGACTTGCCGGTCGCTGTCCATCACGGAGCGCCGCACATCGATCAACAGCAGGACACGGCGGAGCCTTGCGCGGCGGCGCAAATAGGCAAAGATCATCTCCTGCCAGCTGTCGGCCTCGGTCTTGGAGCGCTTGGCAAAGCCATAGCCCGGCAGGTCCACCAGCATCAGCTTTCCGCCCAGGTCGAAGAAGTTGATCTGGCGGGTAGCGCCCGGCGTCTGGGACACGCGCGCCAGGCTTTTGCGTCCCGTCAGCGCGTTGACCAGGCTGGATTTGCCGGTATTGGAGCGGCCGACAAAGGCCACTTCATTCAGGCTTTCAGGCGGAAGATTCTCCGCCGATGTCGCCCCCCAGACAAAATCGCAGGCACCCGCGAACAGCTTGCGCGCGGCTTCGGCGTCCGCCCCCTCAATCATTCGTGTCAGTCATTCGCCGCCTTGAGCTTCTTCGGCTTGATATTGTCGAAAAGGTTCACCTCTACGCCTTCGCGCTTCATGATGTACCATTGCTGGATCACCGTCAGGAGATTGTTCCAGGCGTAATAGATCACCAGCCCCGCCGGGAAAGCAGCGAACATGAAGGTGAAGATCAACGGCATGAAGGCGAACATTTTGGCCTGCACCGGATCGGGCGGCGGCGGGTTCAGCTTCATCTGCACCCATTGGGTGATGCCGTAGAGGACCGGCCACACTCCGATGGAGAGGAAAGAGAGAAACGACGGCAGCACTGCGTGCGGATTGAAGGGGATAAGCCCGAACAGGTTGATGAATGAGGTGGGGTCGGGCGCCGACAGGTC
>DATHLY010000013.1:0-2570 GCA_035487655.1 Rhizomicrobium sp.
GCTGTTCTCGGCCTTGGGCGGCAAATGGACAACATCGCGCGCCCTGGCGGAAAAAATCACCGACACGCTGGTGGCGCGGCTGGGAAAGAAGGCGCCCCGCTGCGCGACCGCCAAGATAGCATTGCCTGGCGGGCGCTTTGACCGTTTCGAGGATATGGTCAAGGGTTTTGTGAAAACCTGGCCCGGCATTCCCTCTCTGCGCAACATGGCGCATATGTTGGGGGCGCGCCTGCCGCAGGCGCTGAAGAACGCGCGCCTCACAGACCTCGCGCCGCTCGGCCAAAGTGGCGACACGCCAGCCCAGATCGCTTTCGCCATGGCCGAGGAAATGGCGCTGACCCTGGAAGACATGGTGATGCGGCGCACGGCGATCGGCCAGTTCGGTCCTCCGACCACCAACGTTCTGGAACAGGTCGCCGACCGGATGGCGACACAATTGGGCTGGAGCGAGGAACGCAAAGCACGTGAACTTGCGAGCCTGGATCCCATTTATAGGACGGTGGCGTGACTGCGTTTGTTGTATTCAACCCAAGCTCGGCAAACGGCCGCACCGGCCGCGACTGGCGCGAAATCGAAGAAGCGTTGGAGAAGGTCTTTCCCCTGATGTCCTTCTTTGTCACCACCGGCCCGACCCAGGCCGCGACCATCGTGCGCGACGCCCTGCGCGACGGGCATTTGGAAATCATCGCGGTGGGCGGCGACGGGACCATCAACGAAGCGTTGAACGGCTTTTTCGATCGCGGCACGCAGGTTTCGCCGGACGCGGTGCTCAGCTTTGTCCACAATGGCAATGACAGCGCGCTCTGCCGCCGCTTCGGCATTGCCCCCGGATGGCGGGCGGGAGTGGCGCATCTGGGACGCGCCCGCATCCACAAGCACGATGTGGGCCGCGTCGCCTGCCTCAGCGCCAAGGGCGAATCGATCACCCGCTATTTCCTGGGCGCCGCCAGTTTCGGCCTTAGCGCGAGCATCGCGCGCTCCGTCGGGCGATCCCGCATCGCGCGGCTGTTCGGCCACGGCTTTGCCAGCCGCCTGCACCACGTCCTGGCCCGGCTCCGCTGGCGCGAGACACGCGTGCGGCTTATGGCCAACGGCTATGACGAAATCGCCGGCATCGCCAGTGTCAGCCTCGCGCCTTCGAATGGTCTGTTCGATATGTCGGTACGGGATGGACTGGATCGCGACGACACCGCCCGCAGCTTGCGGGCCGCGCGGCTGACTGCGGCGCCGACCCTGGACACGCAAGGCTTGGTCGATGTCGAGACAGATGGGGAAAGCGCCGGCGTGTTGCCCGGCACCTTCGAAATTTACCCTGCTGCCATCAATCTTCGTGTCTGAGCGCGGTTTTTCGTTAATGTCGCGTCATGGATTATGTCCAGACGCGCTGGAATGGCTGGGGTGGCCATGACGATCCGCTTGCGACCAATGAGCCCGCTTGGCGCTGGCTGGCTCAAACCTTTGCCATGCCTGCCCTGCTGGCCACGCCGCCCCGCGAATTGTCGGACTGCGCCTTACCGCCATCGCAGCTTGCCGAGACCAGCCGCCAGAAGCTGATCGCCATCCTGGGCGTATCGGGCGTGCGGCAAAGCGACTTTGAGCGGGCCCGCCATGCGGCAGGCCGCGGGCTTTCGGATCTGCTCAGGCTGCGTGGCGGCGATCTGTCCAGCGCGCCCGATGCCGTGCTCTATCCCCGCACCGAATCCGACGTGGCGGCCCTGCTTAAGCTGTGCGCCGATACGGACATTGCCGTGATCCCATTTGGAGGCGGCACCGGGGACATCCATTGCGCACGTGGCAGCCACGCTGCACTTGTCACCCTCAACCTGTCCGGTCTCAATCGAGTCAAAGCTGTCGATATGATCTCGGGGCTGGCGGATTCCGAGGCCGGCATTACTGGTCCCCAGCTGGAACGTCAGCTTCAAGCAAGCGGCATGATGCTGGGCCACCGCCCGGAAAGTTTTGAATTTTCCAGCCTGGGCGGTTGGATTGCGCAACCGTCGGCCGGCCAGGAGGCGGCGCGTTATGGCGGCGTGGCCGATTGGCTCACCGGTATCCGGTCGGCGACGCCCCAGGGACTGCTGACGTCGTCAGGTCTGCCGGATGTGACCCAGTTGATGGTGGGATCGCGCGGCGCCTTTGGGGTCATCACCTCGGCCACCATCCGCATACGCGCCATTCCGGAAACGGAAGAACATCGCGCCTATCTCTTTCCGGATTTCGCAAGCGGACTGGCGGTGATGCGCGAGGCCCAGCGTATCGGCTTGCCCCACGCCTTCTTGCGCTTGGCGGATGACGGACAGACGCGCCTGTTCCGCGCCCTGGAACAGGCCGGCGATGAGACAAGTTTTTTCCGGCGCATGTTCGATGTTTATCTCAGTATCCGCCGTTTTGACGGCGCCGCCGCACGGCTGATGGCAGGCTTTGCCGGCAGCGGCAGCGAAGTGACGTCGGCGCGCAAACGCTTTGACGGCTTAGCCAAACGACTGGGTGCCATAGTCCTGGGCGTCGACGATCAATGGCGCATCAGGCGGTTCGCTGCCGGCTATCGGTGCGATACGCTGCTGGACCGC
>DATHLY010000014.1:0-3670 GCA_035487655.1 Rhizomicrobium sp.
CCGTCATGCGACGCTGAAATCGCGCGCGTCCATCCGTCATGCGCCAGGTCGCGTCAGCATGGAGGACAAGCCCAGCCATGTGCTGCGCCGGGGCAAGGACACATCGATGTGGCACACGATCAATTGCGTGAAGGCCGGCGATGCCGATGTCGCCGTCTCGGCCGGCAATACCGGCGCGCTGATGGCGGTGTCGATGTTCGGGCTCGGCATCATTGACGGAATTTCGCGTCCCGCCATCGCCGTGATCTGGCCGACCTTGAAAGGTCAATGCGTGGTGCTGGATGTGGGCGCCAATGTCGGCGCCACCGAGGAGCAGCTGGTGGATTTCGCCGTGATGGGCGAGGCCTTTGCCCATGTCGTGTTCGGCCTGTCCAAACCCACCGTCGGAATTCTCAATGTCGGGGCTGAGGAGCAGAAGGGCAATGAAGGCGTGCGCGGCGCCGCCCAGATCCTGCGCGATTCCAACCTGCCCATGGCCTTTCAAGGCTTTGTCGAAGGCGACGACATCGCCAAGGGCACCGTGGATGTGGTGGTGACCGACGGCTTCACCGGCAATATCGCGCTCAAGACCGCCGAGGGCACAGCCCGGCTGGTGGGGTCCTGGCTGCGCCAGGCGCTGAAACGCTCGCTGTTCTCCAGATTTGGGGCGGTGATCGCGTCCGGCGCACTGGATGCGCTGAAGCGCAAGATGGACCCGCGCGCCCAGAATGGCGGCGTGTTCCTGGGCCTCAACGGCATTGTGGTGAAAAGCCATGGCAGCGCCGATGCGGTGGGCTTTGCCAGCGCCGTGGATATCGCCATCGACATGGCCAAGGCCGACATCAATGCCCGCATCACCACCGACCGTTCGGCCATCACGGCGGAAAGCGCCGGCGCCAGGGCGGGCGAATTATGATCCGGTCGCGTGTCATCGGTTGCGGCGCCTGCCTGCCATCCAACATCGTCACCAATGACGATCTGGCCAAGCGCATGGACACCTCGGACGAGTGGATCCGCGAGCGTACCGGCATCCGCCAGCGCTATATCGCGCTTCCCGGCGAAAAGACCTCGGACCTGGCGCTCGGCGCGGCCCGGGCCGCATTGACCGATGCCGGCATCGATGCCGGCGAGCTGGACATGATCATCTGCGCCACCACCACGCCGGATGAAAGCTTTCCCGCCACCGCGACGGTGGTTCAATCCCGGCTGGGCATGGCCCATGGCGCGGCCTTTGACGTACAGGCGGTCTGTTCGGGATTCATCTATGGCCTGGCGGTTGCCGACAGCATGATCCGCACCGGCGCCGCCTCGACCATTCTTTTGATCGGCGCGGAGACCATGTCGCGCCTGTTGGACTGGAACGACAGGGCGACCTGTGTGCTGTTCGGCGACGGGGCAGGGGCCATCGTGCTTCAGACCCATGACGGCATCGGCACCAATGCCGACCAAGGCATTTTGAACACCAAGCTGTTTTCCGACGGCCGCCTGCACGACATGCTCTATGTCGATGGCGGGGTGTCCTCGACCCAGACGGCGGGCAAGCTGCGCATGCAGGGCAAGGAAGTGTTCAAGCATGCGGTGACCAATATCGCCTCCGCCATCACCGCTTCGGCCGAGGCCGCCCATATCCCGGTCACCGAGATCGACTGGTTCGTGCCGCACCAGGCCAATCAGCGCATCCTGGACGGCACCGCCAAGAAACTGGGCATCGATCCCAACCGGGTGATCTCCACCGTGGCCCTGCACGGCAACACTTCGGCTGCTTCGGTACCGCTGGCGCTGGTCGCCGCCGTCGAGGATGGCCGCATCAAGCGGGGCGATTTGGTCCTGCTGGAAGCGATGGGTGGCGGCTTTACTTGGGGCGCTGCATTGGTCCGATGGTAGAGGGTACACGGACGATTTAGCCGCCAGAGCGGGGCTTCGGCCACTCGCCAATCTCGCGACGTTCGGCTCCCGAATCGAACGGCCTATGGTTAACTTAAAGTCCTGGGCTCAAGTCATTGATCTTGACGGGGTTTCGGCCCCGGCCTACCGTGCTTGCCAGAGCGGGGAGAGTCGCAACCATGTCCACGGGAACATTGACCAGAGCCGACCTGACGGAAGCCGTTTTTCAGGCCGTGGGGCTTTCCCGCACGGACTCGGCGCAGATGGTCGAAGACATGCTCGAGGAAGTCTGCGGCGCGCTGGCCAAGGGGGAGACGGTGAAACTGTCCTCCTTCGGCACCTTCGCTGTGCGCCAGAAATCGCAACGCATGGGCCGCAATCCCAAGACCGGCGACGAAGTGCCGATCGCGCCGCGCCGCGTGCTGGTCTTCCGTCCCAGCCATGTGCTGAAAGCGGTGATCAACGGCCAGACTCCGGACCCGGAAGGTGAGGACTGATGTCGTCTGCGGCTTTTGCATATGCGCACAAGTCAGCGGAAGCGTTCCGCACCATCAGTGAAGTGGCCGGTGAGCTCGATGTGCCGCAGCATGTGCTGCGTTTCTGGGAAAGCCGCTTTGTCCAGGTCAAGCCGGTGAAGCGCGCCGGCGGTCGGCGCTATTACCGGCCCGAGGATGTCGACCTGCTCAAGGGCATCCAGGTGCTGCTGTACAGCGACGGTTTCACCATCAAGGGTGTGCAAAAGGTTTTGAAGGAGCGCGGGTTGCGCCATGTCGCCGAACGCGGCCGCGGCGGCGTGCCCGAAGCGGTGAGGCCGGAACCTGTGGTGATCGAAAAGCCGGTCGTGGTCGAAAAAATCGTCTATGTCGAAAAGACGGTCGCGGCGCTGCCGCCGCCCGCGGCCCTGCCCAAGAAGGCATTGCGGCCTGGGCATTTGCGCGCCGTGCCCCCCACCATGTCGCTGCCTCTCTTTGACGAACCCGTCCTTGAGAAACGCCGGCCGTCGCGGGAATTCCCGGTGCTGGATGCGGCGCCGGAACCGGACGCCACAGCGAGCGAAGCGCAGCCTGGTGTCGCGACGATGATCGAAACCCTGCGCGATGAAATCCTGGCGGGTGAGGAACGCGAACGGCTGGCAGAGCTGCTGGACGAGCTTGTGGGCCTCAAGGTTCGGCTGCAGGCGGCGCGCGAGCGTCTGGTGGAACGGCCAAGGTAGCGTAAAACAAGGGTTTCAGAGGCGGGCTTGCTGGCGGAAGGCACCGCCGCTATGTTCCGCGCCCCCGAGGTTAAAAGCCCTCAAAAACGGTATCGGAGCGTGGCGCAGCCTGGTTAGCGCACCAGTCTGGGGGACTGGGGGTCGTGGGTTCAAATCCCGCCGCTCCGACCATTTTTCATTCGTAAAATCACAATTTCCTTGTTTTTGGGACCAATTGGGGACCAATTCGATGGGCCCCGAAAGCGGAGTTCATCTGCGCGGCAGCCCGTCCATCGTCGGCGCCAGGTATCCATTTCGCGTAGCGCTGGAACAGCATGGCCGTGTTGGTATGGCCAAGCTGGCTAGCGATGTAGTTCGGATTGATTCCCGCCATCAGGTCGATGGTCGCGAAGGTATGCCGGGTATTGTAGGGGACCCGAGCCCGGACGCCGCAAGCCTTCAAGGCGGGTTGGAAAAACCGAAGCCTCTGGCGTTTCTCGTTCGGCCATGGATCGCCTTCTGGCGTGCAGAAAATGACGCCAGTGTTTTTCATAAAGGTGTGGGCTTTCTGGCGGAGGAGGGCGACCATGGCAAAGTCGGTTAGGTCAACGAAAC
>DATHLY010000015.1:0-2076 GCA_035487655.1 Rhizomicrobium sp.
CGAAACATGCGTCGGCCCATACGCCGTAAAGAAAGAAGGATAGTTCGTGTTCACTTCGTTGCCGCGGTAACGGAAATCGGCGAACAGATCGACATCCGGCGAGATCGAATAAGCGATCCCGGCGATGCCTTGCCACTGGAACCCGGTCTGGGACCCTAACACGAGATCACCCGTGCCGCCGTTTGCGACCGGAAGAGGCGCGATGGTGCCGGTGGCATGGATTCTGGCCCTGCCCATGCCCGCGCCGCCGCCCAAGGAGAGTTTCCAATTGTCACCCAGCGGAATGTCGTAAACCGCGTTGACCATAAATCCGAGGAGACTGTCCGAACCGCCATTGCCGGCCTTGAAACTGTGGGACGTATAGGAGTCTTCCCACTCAACGCGCAGGCCATTGTCCCATGCATAGCCGAACGCGCCGGCGACAATCGCGCCATCGCTGCTTTTGAGGCTGCTCGCTGCCAGCGGAACCGGTGAACCGGCCGTGGATTTGATCGAAATCTTATTCTGGTGGTCCCAGCCCGCTCCCAGACCAAGATACCAGCCTTCCGTCGCCATCGCTGGCGTGCTGAGAGCCAAGGCGGCAACGCCGGCCAAGGCGATCAAACGGATTTTCATTGTAACCCTCGCTTTTTTAGATGAAGTCGACGGGCGACTTCCCCCCGTCAAATGTATTGGAACCAATACCCAACTATAACGGCGATCGGTCAAATTGTCTCCAGTGCGGGTGTGCCCAAAACCGCGATTGAAGCCTTTGTTTCAAGGTTTTATCCCCGTCCTGTGACTGCGAGGACACAATCTGGGGGGCTTTCTGTCAGGTTTTACATTCGCCTGTCAGAGAAGGCGAACGCATAGCGCCCGGGCAGCACACGGAATTGCCCGTTTTGCCGCACCCCTCGCTCGATTTCGGCCAGCAATTCCACCCGGGGCGTGACATGGAAGGCTTTCAGCCAGCCCTCAAGCATTCGGCGCACCGGGACCGGCAATCCCGCCAGATCACCGAAATCGACCACATGAAGCTGCCCTTCTGGGGCCAGGGCGGCACGGGCAGCGGCCAGGGCGCCCCGCCAATCAGGAATCATGGAAAGGCTGTACGAGAACAAAGCATGCTCGAAAGCATCCTGGCCGAAGATGGCTGGCGACAATTGCTCCGCAAGGCCCTGAACTAAAGTAATGCGATGGCTGAGTCCGGCCCGGCGAACCTGAAGGGCCGCGGTTTTGAGCATCTGCGCCGAGGCATCCAGGCCAAACAAATGCGCTTGTGGATAGGCGCGGGCGATGGCGACCAGATTCCTGCCCGTGCCGCAGCCGATTTCGACCAGCCGCTCGCCCGGCGCAAGCGCCAGGTCGCGGATCAGGCGGTCACGGCCCAGAAGGTAATATTTTCTTGTAAAATCATATAGATAACGTTGCCGCCGATAGACTTTGTCCATCAGCCTTTCATGGTTCTGGGCGTGGTCCTGCGACGGCTTATTGCAGGGCTCGGCGGACATAGACATGAAAGCCCCCATAGATCGAGGAGCGATCCTGGGCGTGCAGCACCCGGCTTTGCCACTCATGATAGGTCCAGGGCGCCTGCAAGGCCGCAGGCAGACTGCTTTCCAGCGGAGAGTCGGGGCCGGCGGTACGGAAAATGACTTTGGCGTCGCGGGAATCGGCGGTGCGGTCGATCTGGGTCCACAAGGCGGTCAACTGCTCCGGGTTCATCCAATCCTGCGCGTCCAGCAGGACATAGCGATGAAAGGATTGCGCCGGCTGGCGGGCCAGGAAATCGACCAGGGAATCATGATGCATCGTGACGCGGTCGAGCCGCGCCCGAATGGTGTCGTAATGTTGGGGGCGCAGATAGTCCGGCACCGCCTCGCGGGCCGCCAGATCGTAGCCGCGGCCGAAGGCCTGCCAGGCGAAATAATTGTCCCGGAGCGGAAATTCGCACGCCAGCCGCTCGACCCGTTCGCGCAGCACCGCGATGGCGTCGCCCTTTCCCACCAGCGCGTCATATTGCGCCGGCGGAATGCCCAGCGCGTACAGGGAGACCGGCGATTTGGCGAGCAACTTGACCGCCAGCGAGTCGAACAA
>DATHLY010000016.1:0-2674 GCA_035487655.1 Rhizomicrobium sp.
CAGCAGCGCGTGGGTATCGCGCGCGCGATTGTCGCCGATCCCCCTATCCTGCTGTGCGATGAGCCCACAGGTGATTTGGACCGCGCCACAGCGGATGAGATCCTCTCCCTGCTGCAGCAACTCAACCGTCTGCACAAGAAGACCATTGTGATGGTGACCCATGATCCCAAGGCCGCCGACCATGCCAGCCGCCGACTGGAAATGGACAAGGGCCAATTGATCGAACGCGTAATGGCAACCGCATGAAATATCTTCCCCTCGTCTGGGCCGCCGTGATGCGCAAGCCCACCCGCGCCGTGCTCACTCTGCTCTCGGTGATGCTGGCCTTCACCTTGTTCGGGCTGACCATCGGCATGAACGCCACCTTCGCCAAGGTGCAGGAACAGGCCCGCGACGACCGGATATTCACCTTTGCCCGTTTCGGCGGCCTGGTGCCCGTTGCCCTTGCGCGGCAGATCGAAAACATGCCGGGCGTCCAGATGGTCGCTTCCAGCAACTTTATTCCCGGCTACATCCGGGACCCCAAGAACCGCGTCTTCGTCCAAATGGGAGACGAAAAAATTCCCAAGGTTGTGCCGGAATGGCCGATCACGGCGGCGCAATGGCAGATGATCCGCGATGACCGCCAGGGAATGCTGGTCAGCAAGACGCAGGCCGATCGCTGGCACCTCAAGGCCGGCGACACCCTGACGATTGCCTCGCCCGTGGCCAAGAAGGCCGACGGCAGCGTCAGCTGGACCTTTCATGTCGTGGCGGTGACCCCGGACATCAACTACATGAGCCAGGGCTATATGTTTGGCAATTTCGATTATATGGATAAGGCGCGTATGCTGTCGGACCAGGGCAAGACCGGCCAGTTCCGCGTCAAGATCAGTGATCCCAGCAAGACCGCCGAAATCGCCGAGAAAATCGACAAGACTTTTGCCAACTCCCCCACGCCCCTGGAGACCCTCACCGAGAAGGTGGCGTTCGATGTCTCTTCCGGTACCGGGATGGACATTGCCTCGGTCGATCGCGAGGTCGCGCTGGCCGGCATGTTCATGGTGCTGTTCCTGACCGCCAACGGCCTGGCCCAGGCGGTGCGCGAGCGCTTCGCGGAATTCGCCACGCTCAAGACCATCGGCTTTTCGGATAATGGCGTGATCGCGCTGGTGTTCGCGGAAGCCGCCATTCCCTGCCTGCTGGGCGCGGGCCTGGGTATCGGCTTTGCGGCGGTCATCTCCAACGTCATGCCGCATTTCCTGCCGCCGGGCCAAGGCCTGCCGATCCCCACCATGACGGTGATGGTGTTCGTCTGGGCCGGGCTTTGTGCCGCGCTGGTCGCTTTTGCCAGTTCCGCCCTGCCCGCGCTGAGGCTTAAGCAAATGGACATCGCAACCGCCCTTTCTGGGCGAACATAAAGTCGGGACGCTGATATGTTTCGCCAGATCTGGATTGTTTCCGTCCTCAATTTCAAAAGCCTGAAGTCGCGCTTCTGGCAGTCCATGGTGATCGTGGTCGGCCTGGCCGCCACCATCGGCGTGATGCTGTCCATGCTGTCCTTGAGCGCCGGCATGCAGGTGGCCTATGCCAATGCCGGCGATCCCGATCGCGCCATCGTGGTTTCCAAAGGCGTAGACCAGGAAGGTTCCAGCGCCATCACCCGCGCCATGGCGCCCATGATCGCCAGCGCGCCCGGCATCGCCAAAGACAAGGGCGGCAAGCCGCTGGCGGATCGCGGCTTGAATATGGGCATTCCCCTACTGCGCAAGAATGGCAGCAAGGGCTTCACCACCATGCGGGGCCTTGCCGAAGAGGGCCAGGGTGTGAGGCCTGAACTCAAAATCGTGGCGGGGCGCATGTTCCAGCCCGGCATGCGCGAAATGATCGTAGGGATTGGCGCCCAGGCCATGTACCAGCACATGCAGATCGGCGACAAAGTCATCCTGCCCGACGGCGAATGGCCTATCGTGGGCTCCTTTGCCACCGGCGATTTGCTGGAGGGTCAGTTGCTCGGCGATACCGAAACCATGCTCACTTCCTTGCACAAGACCAACTACAACAGCGTGCTGGTACGGCTGGCGTCTCATGACTCACTGGACACATTGAAGAAGGCGATCAACACCAACACCGCTCTATCGGTGGATGTGATGCGCCATTCGGACTGGTACAAGCGAGTCGCCGATCAACAGACATTCGCGCTCGCCCTACTGGGCTATGTCGTGGGGACGGTGATGGCCATCGGCGCCTTATTCGGCTGTCTCAACACCATGTACTCGGCGGTCTCGACCCGGGGTCGCGAGATCGCCACCCTGCGCGCGCTGGGTTATGGCGCCTTCCCCGTCGCCGTCTCGGTGATCCTGGAGGCGATCGTGCTGGCGGTTGCCGGCGCCTTGATCGGGGCACTCATCGCCTGGGCGCTGTATGACGGCAAGCAGGATCTTTTCGGCAACATGGTCTTTCACCTGTCCGTCTCCGTCACGCAATTCAAGCTGGGCGCGATCTGGGCCATCGTTGTGGCACTGCTGGGCGGCCTCCTTCCCTCCATCCGCGCCGCAAGGCGGCCGGTGGTGGAAGCGCTGCGCGCGACCTAGAGTGGCGGCATGAAATTTCTGCCGCTGGTATGGGCCGCCCTGATGCGCAAGCCCGCGCGGGCGATCCTTACGCTTCTATCGGTGACGGCAGCTTTCACTTT
>DATHLY010000017.1:0-3009 GCA_035487655.1 Rhizomicrobium sp.
GCCGGCGCTCTGGACGTTGGCGGTGTATATCCCTTCCAGCCGCGCGATTTCCTTGTCCTTGTTGGCGATCAGCGTGGGCCAGTCGAAGCGCGCCTGGCCGAAATCCCAGCCATAGCCGGCGGCATCTTTGACGTTCTCGGAAAATTGGCTGGCATAAACCAGGAGCTTCTTGGGGATGCAGCCGCGGATGACACAGGTCCCGCCCATGCGCCATTCCTCGGCCAGCGCAACGCGGGCGCCCGCCAGCGCGGCCATGCGGCTGGCGCGCACGCCGCCGGAGCCGCCGCCTATGACAAAGAGGTCGTAGTCGAACGTCATTTATGAACCCCTTTGCCCGCTCTCGCGGGCACGGGCACCTCCCCTTCCGGCGTGCTGTCGCACGCGAAGGGGAGGATGGTCCGCGTGTGCTTCATCGATTGATAACTTCGATCTCGCCCGGTCCGGCAATCAGAAGCGTGGTGGCAAGGCCGATGAACAGGCCATGTTCCACCACGCCCGGCACGGCGGATATCATGGCCGCCAGCTTGGGGGGATTCTGGATGGAGCCGAAAGCGATGTCATAAATGACGTTGCCGCCATCGGTCTTGAAGACCGCGCGGTCGCGTTGGCGAAGCGCAAGAGGCGCGCCGGCGTAGCCGGCCTGGGCCAGGGCCTTGCCCAATCGCTGGGCGGTGGATTTGTGACCGAACTCCACCACTTCCACCGGCAGGGGGAATTTCCCCAGTCGCGGCACCATCTTGGATTCGTCGGCAATGATCACCACCTTGCGCGACGCCGCCGCCACGATCTTTTCCCGCAGCAGCATGCCGCCGCCGCCCTTGATGAGATCCAGATTGCGGTCGGCCTCATCGGCGCCGTCGACGGTGAGGTCCAGCGGCGCCAGATCGTCCAACGACGCCAGCGTCATCCCCAGCTTGCGCGCCAATGCCGTCGTGCGTTCCGAGGTGGGCACGCAAAGCAGCTTTTCCCCGCCCCGCACCCGAGGCGCCAGCATCTCGACAAACATCTCGGCGGTGGAGCCCGATCCCAAGCCCAGCTTCATGCCGTCATGGACATAATCCAGCGCCTTGGCGGCAACGGCGCGTTTGAGGGCGGTCTGGTCGGTCATGGGGGCTGACCTTAATGGCCGGTGATGACAAGGCCAATATCACGCCGCGAGGAATTTTGGGGCGTGGGCAGGAGGCCGCGCGGAGCGTACCCAGCGTACGTGAGCACGGCCGACGAACCCACGACCCAAAAGGACCGCGGCTATTCGACCGTTACGCTCTTTGCCAGATTGCGCGGTTGGTCCACATCGGTGCCTTTGGCGATAGCCGCATAATAGGCCAGCAGCTGCACCGGGATCGCATACAGAAGCGGCGTGATGAAGGCGTTGCTCTTGGGCACCTCGATCGAGGCCCACACCTTGCCCGCCTTGGCGATGCCTTCCTTGTCCGAGATCAGCAGCACCTTGCCGCCGCGCGCCATCACTTCCTGCATGTTGGAGATGGTCTTTTCGAAATGCCCGTCATGAGGGGCAAGGACAATAATGGGCACAGCCTCGTCGATCAGGGCGATCGGGCCGTGCTTCATTTCGCCGGCGGCATAGCCTTCGGCATGGATGTAGGAAATCTCCTTGAGCTTCAGCGCCCCTTCCAGCGCCAGGGGAAAGCTCGCGCCCCGGCCCATGTAAAGAACGTCGCGCGCCTTGGCGATTTCCTCGGCCACCTGCTTGACCTTGGCTTCCTGCTTCAGGAATTCCGCCATATGCCGCGGCGTCTCCAGCAGCGAGGCGCAGAGCTTCTTTTCATCGCTTTCGCTCAAATTTCCGCGCGCCACCCCCGCCGCGATGGCGAACGACGCCAGCGCCGCCAGCTGGCAGGTGAAAGCCTTGGTGGAGGCGACCCCGATCTCGGGGCCGGCATAGGTGGGCAGCACGATATCGGCCTCGCGCGCGATGCTGGATTCCGCGACATTGACCACCGCGAGCGTGGTCTGGCCTTGGCGCTTTGCGTCGCGCAATGCCGCCAATGTGTCCGCGGTTTCACCCGACTGGGACACGAACAAAGCCGCGCCATGTTCGGGATAGACGGGATCGCGGTAGCGCAGCTCCGACGCCACATCGGTTTCCACCGGCATCCGCCCCAGTTTCTCAAACCAATATTTGCCCACCATGCCGGCGTAAAAGGCGGTGCCGCAGGCCGAAATGGTCAGCCGCGAGGCGCGCACCATAGCTTTGCGCAGGCCCACCCCAAGGTGGCGCACCGTCGGCCCGGCCGGGTCCAGATAATGCGCCAAGGTGTGACTCACCACTTCCGGCTGTTCATGGATTTCCTTGGCCATGAAATGGGAATGGCCCGCCTTGTCCACCAGGGCCGCCGACGCGGAGGTGATTTTGACTTCGCGGTTGGCCGGGCGGCCGTGAGCGTCAAAGATCGCCACATCCGGTCCCTTGATGACGACCACATCACCTTCTTCCAGATAGGAGACGCGGTTGGTGAAGGGCGCCAGCGCGAAAGCATCCGAGCCGATATAGGATTCGGTCTCGGCATAACCCACCGCCAGCGGCGCGCCACGCCGTGCGCCGACCAAAAGGCCTTCATGATCCTTGAAAATCATGGCGATTGAATAGGCGCCGGTCAGCCGCGCCACCGCGCGCTTGGCGGCTTCGTCGGGCGCAAACCCCTCGCTCATAAGCTCCGTCACCATATGGGCGGCAACTTCGCTGTCGGTCTCGGATTCGAACGTGTGGCCCTTGGCGATCAGCTCTTCCTTCAGCTCGCGGAAGTTTTCGATGATGCCGTTATGAACGATGGCGACTTGGGCGGTGGCATGGGGATGGGCATTGGTTTCGGTAGGTGCGCCATGCGTCGCCCAGCGGGTATGGCCGATACCGGTATGTCCGTGCAGCGGCCTTGATTCCAGGACAGTCCCCAGCTTGCCCAGCTTGCCGGGTGAACGGCGGCGCTCGATGGCGCCATGATCCAAGGTGGCAATGCCGGCGGAATCATAGCCGCGATATTCCAGGCG
>DATHLY010000018.1:0-3452 GCA_035487655.1 Rhizomicrobium sp.
CACGGCCCAGTCGTAATACTGGCCCTTGATCGGATTGGTGAGCGGCTGGCCTTGGGAGTGACACTGGATACAGGTGTCGCTGGCATGGACAAAGTCCTGCCGCGCGGGATTGAGGATGGTGAAGCGCGTGGGATTGGCGACATGCGCGCTGCCCGCGCCGTGGCAGGCCTCGCAGCCCACATTCCATTCGCTGGGCTGCTTGGTGTCGATATTGAAGTTCACCGAATGGCAGCCATCGCACAAAGGCGCGGTGGGGCGGGCGGAATTGTCGCCCGCGGGATCGGGATAATGCACCGCCCACCAATCGCCGGTGTCCGCCACGTGGTATTTCGACCATTTCTTGGTTTCGAAATTGTACTGCGCCGGCAGCGGCACATAGGTGTCGCCGGATTTCTTGAAATAGCGCTGCTTCCACTTGCTGCCATAGACGAAGGCGACATCGTCCTTGGTGAAATTGACGATTCCGGGATCGGCGGTGGAGAGGTCGGCGGCAAAGGCATCGGGATGAACTTTGGGATCGCGCACGATGTTGGCCATGGCGGTCTTTTGCCAGCGGGCATAGACCTCCTGATGGCAGCTCTGGCAGGCCTTGGAGCCGACATAATGGGCCGCGAGCACGGCGCCGGACTGTTGTCCCGCGATGTCCTGTTGCTCACGCGCGGCCACTCTCGGAAGGTTTCGGATATAGGCGACCAACTGCCAAATCTGGCGATCGGGGAAATTCCATGCCGGCATCGCCGTGTTCCGGATGCCATTGCGGATATGGTAGAAAATTTCCCCGTCCGTCATATCCATCGCGGCCGTGCGCAACACCGGCGCGCGCGGAAAGCTGTTGCCGCCGATTTCGCTGCGTCCGCCGCCGTCATAGGCGTGGCAGCCTTCGCATTTTTGGGTGAAGAGATCATGGCCGGACCGTATCGCCGCCGGATCGGGATGCGCGCCCAGAGGATTGGCCGCCGCTTTGGCGGATGCCGGCACGCTGTGCCTCAGCAGATAAGTCGCCACTTCGACTTCGAACTTCGAGGGATCTTGCCGCGCCACGGAAAGACCGGGAAGGACGACGAAATAAAAGGCCGCCGCCGCCATTGCCAAGAAAACCAGGACCGCTAGGACGGCTCTTCCGCGCATCTGCTTCTCCCGTGGAGAATCTTGTTCCTATGTCACGCCATCAGGATAGGGCGCGTCAATGTCATCGATTTGGCCAGCGATTGGGAAATACCGATAACGCAGACTAGGATGACGGATCCTCCTGCCCCAGCGCGCCATAACGCCCACGGAAAAAGACCAAGGGCGCGCCCGCGCTGTCATGGCGCGCAAAGCGCAGCACGCGCCCGATCAGGATGGCGTGGTCGCCCGCATCCTGAACGCTCTCGCGCGCGCATTCGAAGATCGCAAGCGAGTCCGCCAGCGCCGGCGGCCCCAACTCGGTGGGGATCAGCGCAATGCCGTCGAGATTGTGCTCGCCCGCCTGTGCCAGCCGCGCGGATACCGCGCGATGACCGCTGGCCAGAATGGAAACGGTGAAGCCGGGGGCTTGCGCGAAATGCGGATAGCGGCGCGAGCGGCGGTCGATGCACCACAACACCAGGGGCGGGTCCAGCGACACCGAAGTAAAACTGTTCACCGTAATCCCGATATGGGACACTTCCTGAAACGACGCGGTCATGACTGCAATTCCAGTCGGAAATGCGCCCAACGCCTCGCGAAATGCCTTGCTGTCAAACTCCATAAATCAGCGTTTCACACTCGGTTAAGGGGGATTATGCAAGATCGGCCCAGTGTCGCGGTTTCGAAGTTCGAAAGGCGCGATATCAGGCTCCGGGCGAACTTCGAAACCGGAACGACACTGGGAATTTAAGATTGCCTAGTGTCCTTCGATTCCGAAATTCGGTTAGAGCCCGATATCCAGACCATACGAATTTCGGAATCGGGACACTAGGGGTTAGGCCACGCGGCGAAAAGACCGCAAGGCTCTAGACCGGGTATCAAACGGGTGGTGGCATGGCCGGGAACAACGCGGTCGTTATCAAGCGCATCAAGAAGGGCGGGCATGCCGGCCATCACGGCGGCGCCTGGAAGGTCGCCTATGCGGACTTCGTGACCGCGATGATGGCCTTCTTTCTGTTGATGTGGCTGATCAACACCACCACGCCGGAACAGAAACGTGGCATCGCCGACTATTTCGCGCCCCAATCCATCGCCCAGACCGTTTCGGGATCGGGCGGCGTGTTGGGCGGCAAGGTGATGGGCGAGGACGATGCCCATGCCGGCGGCGCGCAATCGGTGATGCAGAAACAGTCTCCGCCCGCACCCAATTCCACCACCAAGGCGATGGCCAGCGGCGCCACCCAGGGCGGCGCCAATGCCTCTTCCACCAGCAATGCCGAATCCCGCTCGGCGCAGGACGGCGACTTCGCCCATGCCGCCGAAGCCATCCATCAAGCGGTTCAGGACAATCCCGATATCGCCAACCTGTCCCATCAGGTGATCACCGAGAACACACCGCAAGGCCTGCGGATCCAGTTGGTCGACCAGGACGGGCGGCCAATGTTTCAGCAAGGATCGGCCGAACCGATGGCCTATACCCGCAAGCTCCTGACGGCTGTGGGCGGCATTATCTCCTCCCTCTCCAACCGGGTTTCCGTCAGCGGCCACACCAGCGGCAATGATGCAGGCACCGTTAACAATTGGGACCTGTCCGCGGGACGCGCCAACCAGGCCCGCGCCTTGCTCCAGGCGGGTGGGCTTTCCAATGACCGGATCTACGAGGTGGCCGGCAAGGCCGGATCGGAGCCGCTGCTGCCCGAGGACCCCAATGCCAGCGCCAACCGCCGGCTTTCCATCCTTTTGATGCGCGAAGCGCCCCCGGTCCCGAGCCATACCGGCCTGTAAGGCGGGGTTTTGGCCGCCCGGTGTCGCCTGGGAGAGCCTTGTAACCACAAGTAAAAAATCCGCATGTGGGCCGAATAACCCTCTTTCCTCCGGCGCGCCGCGCGGCATACTCGGTCCGCCAAGGGATTTGGGCCATGAGTCTGGCCAGGGACTAGCCGGTGACGGACCAGCGCAGCACACGGGTACCACAATTCTTCCTGACACCGGGCGGGCCCTGTCCCTATCTGCCTGGCAAAACGGAACGAAAGGTCTTTGCCCGGCTGGGCGGCAATCTGGCCCAGCCTTTGTCCGAGGCTCTCACCCATTCCGGTTTCCGCAGAAGCCAAAGCATTGCCTATCGTCCGGCTTGCGAAGGCTGCTCGGCTTGCGTCTCGGTGCGCATCCGTTGCGGACAGTTCAAACCCAGCCGAAGCCAGAAACGCATCCAGCGCCGCTGTCTGGATCTCACCCGTGCCGATGTGACGGCGGAAGCGACGCGGGAGCAATTCGCGCTGCTGCGCACCTATCTGGATTCCCGCCATCCCGGCGGGGGGATGAGTGATATGGGCCTGTTTGACTAT
>DATHLY010000019.1:0-5790 GCA_035487655.1 Rhizomicrobium sp.
GCCCAGATCGGCGGCAATATCGGCAAGTCGGTGCTGGAGTTGGCACAGCCCACCGCCAAGACCATCTACGTCCTGGAAATGTCGAGCTTTCAGATCGACCTCACGCCCGGACTTGTGCCGGACGTGGCGGTGCTTTCCAACTTGTCGCCTGATCATATCGACCGCCACGGCACTATGGAGAACTACGCCGCCATCAAGGCACGGCTGATGAATCAGACGGCACGCGACGGCCAAGTGGTGATCGGCGTGGATGACAGCTATTCCGCCGGCATTTTGACTCAATTGTCCGCCGCGGGCGGCGCCCAGGCGTATCCCGTCTCGGTCGGCAAGATTCTGGGCCGCGGCATCTTTGTCGTCGACGGCACGCTGTATGACGCGATGGGAGCGCGCGCCATCAAGGTGATGGACATGGCCGAGGTAGCCCGTCTTCCCGGCGCACACAATTGGCAGAATGCGGCGCTGGCCTATGGCGCCGTCCGCCCCTTTGTTTCCGACACCAAGGCCATTGCGGCGGCCATCGCCAGTTTTCCGGGCTTGGCGCACCGCATGGAGGATGTGGGCCATATCGGCAAGACGGTGTTCATCAACGATTCCAAAGCGACCAATGCCGACGCCACGGCGTGCGCGCTGGCCGTCTATCCCGATATCTTCTGGATCGCCGGCGGCAAACCCAAGGAAGGCGGCATTGAAAGCCTGTCCCGGTTCTTCCCGCGCATCCGCAAGGCCTATCTGATCGGCGAGGCCGCACCGCAATTCGCCCGCACCCTGGACGGCAAGGCGCCCTATGAAACCTCGGATGTTTTGGAGACAGCGGTGACACAGGCCGCCGCCGATGCACAAGCCTCGCAGGTCGCCTCGCCCGTGGTCCTTTTGTCGCCGGCTTGCGCCTCATATGACCAGTTCAAGGATTTCGAACAGCGCGGCGATATCTTCCGCGGCCT
The DNA here is from genome assembly GCA_035487655.1 of Rhizomicrobium sp. Classification (GTDB taxonomy): domain Bacteria; phylum Pseudomonadota; class Alphaproteobacteria; order Micropepsales; family Micropepsaceae; genus Rhizomicrobium. The sequence goes on from DATHLY010000019.1 coordinate 942, forward strand.
TGTCGCCAGGCTGCCGCGCGCGTCCCCCTCAAGGGCGGCGCCATGATGAACAGGTCCGATAGGAGCGGTTTCGCCAATTGGTGGTTCACGGTGGACCGCGTTGCCCTGTTGTGCATGGTGGCCTTGGCCGGCATCGGGTTGATGCTGGCCTTTGCCGCCAGCCCCGCCATTACCGGCGGCCCGCTTACGGCGGGCGATTTTCGCTACAGCGCGCGCCAAGTGGCGTTTGCAGTCCTGGCCGTTGGCATCCTGGGCGGAGTGTCGCTGCTCAATCTCCGCCAGATCCGCATCCTGGCAGCGGTTACCTTTGCTTGCGCTCTGATCGGATCTTTCCTGGTGCTGTTCATCGGGTCGGATGTTTTGGGGGCGCGGCGCGAACTCGATCTCGGCGCTTTTGCCCTGCAGCCTTCGGAATTCTTGAAGCCCAGCTTTGCCATCTTGGCCGCCGCCGTGCTGGCCGACCGCCAGCCGCTCAACATTCCCAAGCCGGTGGTGACCTTCCTGCTGTTGGTGCCGGCGCTGGTGATCCTGATCCGCCAGCCCGATGTGGGCCAAACGGGCCTGCTGCTCTGCCTGTGGGGGGCAATGCTGTTCTTCTGGGGAATGTCGTTCGTCTGGGTGGGGGCCGGTCTGGGTATCGCGGGGGCGCTGGGCTTGGCAGCCTATGAAATCTTCCCCCATGTGCATCATCGCGTGGACCAGTTCCTGAGCGAATCCGATACGGGTTATCAGGCTGGCCTGGCCCTGAAAGCCTTCGCCCATGGCGGTCTCACCGGCGTCGGTCCAGGTGCGGGTACCGTCAAGTACCGCATTCCCGATGCGCATTCCGACTTTATCTTCGCGGTGGCGGGCGAGGAATTCGGCTTTCTGCTGTGCGGCCTTATCGCCTTGCTGTTCTGTGTCCTGACCGTGCGGCTGCTGCTACGCTCGGCCGCGGCGCGCGAGCCTTTCGCACAGCTGGCGGGTGCCAGCCTTGCCGTGGTGACAGCGGTGCAAGCCTTCATCAATATGGGCGTGGCGGTGTCCTTGCTGCCCGCCAAGGGCATGACGCTGCCCTTTATCTCCTATGGCGGGTCCTCGCTGTTCGCCGTGGCGCTGACCATGGGTTTCGCGCTCGCGGTGACTCGGCAACGGCCGCAGATTCGGCTTTCCACCCGCGACGATCCCAGCTTTTTCGTGGGTAGCGTGGCATGAGTGTTATCGTGCTGTCAGCGGGTGGAACCGGCGGACATCTCTTTCCCGCCCAGGCACTGGCCGGCGTACTGGCCCGGCGCGGCCGCGGCATTGTGGTGATGACCGATACGCGCTTTGCCAACTACGCCACCGCCTTCCCAGGCGCCCAAATCCAGACCGTGCCGTCCTCGCCGCTCAACGCCATCGCCGCGCCCTTCAAGATCATGGCAGGCATCGCCATCGCCTTCACCAAGTTGTTGAAGCTCAAGCCCGCTGCGGTGGTGGGCTTTGGCGGCTATCCCAGCGTGCCGGTGATGCTGGCGGCCACTCTGGCGCGGCTCCCCACCGCCATCATCGAGCAGAATGCGGTGGTCGGCCGCGCCAACCGGCTGGTGATGAACCGGGTCAAGGTTGTGGCGGCCGCCTTCCCCATCGCCCGCTTTGCACCAAGTGACAAATCCAAGATCGTTCTCACCGGCAATCCGCTGCGCCCGGAAGTCGAAGCCCTTTGGGCCGCGCCTTACGATCAACCGCAATCGGACGGCCCGCTGCGGCTGCTGGTGTTCGGCGGCAGCCAGGGCGCGCGCGCCATGAGCGAGATTGTACCGGCGGCGCTGACCCGGCTGCCCCACGACCTCAAGGCGCGGCTGTCGGTGGTTCAGCAATGCCGCCCCGAAGATATCGAGACGGTGCGCCAGATCTACCGCAATGCCGAGATCAGCGCCGAACTGCAGACCTTCTTCACCGATCTGCCCAAGCGGATGGCGCAATGCCATCTGGCGATCGCCCGCTCCGGCGCCGGCACAGTGGCCGAACTGATGGCCATCGGACGCCCCGCCATTCTGGTGCCCCTGCCAGGCGCCTTGGACGACAACCAAACCCCCAATGCCGACATATTGGCGCGGGCCGATGCCGGCTGGCGCGTGGCTCAGGCCGCGCTGACGCCGGATGCTCTGGCCCGCATGCTGATCAAGATCTTTGCCGCGCCAGCCGATCTCGCGACGCGCGCCGCTGCCGCCCATGCCCTGGCCACACCGCATGCCGCCGAAAAGCTGGCGGATGTGGTGGAAGACCTCGCCACCGGGAGAGCCGCCTGATGGCCGCGCCAACTCCCATTCAAGTCATCACCCGCGTGCCGCTGGACATCGGCGCCATTCACTTCATCGGCATCGGCGGCATCGGCATGAGCGGCATTGCCGAGATCATGCACAATCTGGGCTACAAGGTTCAGGGCAGCGATGTCGCCGAAAGCGCCAATGTCCGGCGGTTGCGCGCCATGGGCATCACGGTGCATGTCGGGCACAATCCCGCCAATCTCGCTGACGCCCATGCCGTGGTCTATTCCTCGGCGGTCAAGCCCGGCAATGTCGAGTTTGACGCCGCGCGCGCTCTTTCGCTGCCGCTGGTGCGCCGCGCCGAGATGCTTGCCGAGATCATGCGCCTGCGCTCCTGCATTGCCATCGCCGGCACCAACGGCAAGACCACGACCACCACGCTTGTTGCCTCTCTCTTGGATGCGGGCGGCATGGATCCGACCGTGGTCAATGGCGGCATCATCAACGCCTACGGCACCAATGCGCGGCTGGGCGCGGGCGAATGGGTGGTGGTGGAGGCGGACGAAAGCGACGGTACCTTCCTGCGCCTGCCCGCCACCGTGGCGGTGGTGACCAATGCCGACCCCGACCATTTGGATTTCTACGGCACCTTCGACAATATGCGCGATGCGTTCCAGCGCTTTGTCGAGCATGTGCCCTTCTACGGCTTTGCGGTGCTCTGCATCGACCATCCTGAAGTGCAGGCCATGGTGGGGCGCATCACCGACCGCCGCATCATCACTTATGGCGTCTCGCCCCAGTCCGATGCCCGCGCCGTCCATGTGCGTTTCTCCGAAGGCGCCTCGCATTTCGATTGCGTCTTTACCGACCGCCGCACCGGCAGCGAAACAATGTTGGAGGGCATGAGCCTCCCCATGCCGGGCGAGCACAATGTCCAGAACGCCATGGCAGCGATTGTGGTGGCGCGCGAATTGGGCGTGCCCAACGCTGTCATCAAAAAGGGCCTGGCGGAATTCCGCGGCGTGAGCCGGCGCTTCACCAAAGTGGGCGAGGTGAACGGGGCGGCGATCATCGACGACTATGCCCACAATCCCTTCAAGATCGCCGCGGCGTTGCGCGCCGCCCGCCAGGCTTACAAAGGCCCAGTCGTGGCCGTGGTGCAACCGCATCGCTATACCCGGCTGCGCGACACCTTCGAGCAGTTTGCTACCTGTCTCAATGATGCCGATGTGGCGGTGATCGCCCCGGTCTATGCCGCGGGCGAGGCCCCAATCGAAGGCATCAACCGCGACACTTATGCGGAGGCCCTGCGCGCCCATGGTCATCGCAATGTCATCACGATTGAAGGCGAGGACGATCTGGCTGCGGCGGTGGCGCCCTACCTGAAGCCTGGTGCCGTCATCATCGGGACCGGAGCCGGCTCCATCACCGGATGGATGAACAATCTGCAGAAGAAGCTGGAGGGCCTGGCGTGATGATGAGTTCGTCTCATGCTTCCGGGCCTTGCGACATGCTTCCCCCCGTGCGCGGCTCGCTTGTGCGAGGCGCGCCGCTCAAGGATCTGGTGTGGTTCCGTGCCGGCGGCCCGGCCGAGATTCTGTTCCGTCCGGCGGATATGGAAGACTTGGCGGATTTCCTGGCGGCAAAGCCTGCCGACCTGCGCGTCTGCGTGATCGGCGTCGGCTCCAATCTGCTGGTGCGTGACGGGGGCATTCCCGGCGTGGTGGTGCGGCTGTCTTCGGCCTTCGGCAAGATCGAAGCCAATGCCACCAGCGTGCGAGCCGGCGCGGCGGCGCTGGATGCCGCGGTGGCGCGCGCCGCGGCCGATGCCGGTATCGCGGGCTTGGAGTTCCTGCGCGGCGTGCCCGGCACCATCGGAGGCGCCTTGAAGATGAATGCCGGCTGCTATGGCAGCGAGATCAGGGACATTCTTGTCGAAGCCAGTGCGATCGATGGAAAAGGCAACAAAATCAAGCTTTCCAATGCCGAGATGGGCTTCGAATACCGCAAGGCGCGCGGCGCGGCCGAGGACTTGATTTTTGTCGAGGCGGTGTTCGAGGGCCGCAAGGATAATCCCGCCGCCATCCGGGACCGCATGGAGGAGCTTTCCGCCAATCGCGAGGCCAGCCAGCCGATCAAGTCCAAGACCGGCGGCTCGACCTTCAAGAATCCGCCCGGTCACAAGGCCTGGCACTTGATCGACCAAGCCGGCTGCCGGGGCTTGAAGATTGGCGGAGCTCAGGTCAGCGACAAGCACACCAATTTCCTCATCAACACCGGCGACGCCAGTGCGGCGGACCTGGAGGCCTTGGGTGAGGAAGTGCGCCGCCGCGTCAAGGAAAAGTCCGGCATCACCCTGGAATGGGAAATCAAGCGCGTGGGGGTTATGTGACGGGTTTCAATCGCATTGCGGTCTTGATGGGTGGGCGTTCCGCCGAACGCGAAGTCTCGCTCTCATCCGGGCGCGGCGTGGTCAAGGCGTTGCGCGAGGAAGGCTTTGACGCTGTTGCCCTCGATCCCGGCGACAATCCCGGCCAGCAATTGTTCGAAGCCAAGCCCGACGCGGTCTTCAATGCGCTGCACGGCCGTTTCGGCGAGGACGGCACGGTGCAGGGCCTGCT
>DATHLY010000020.1:0-4422 GCA_035487655.1 Rhizomicrobium sp.
AATCGCGCACTTCCAGGCCGATCAGGTCGGCATGATAAAACTCGTCCTCGTCCGCATCCGGCAGCGCCGCGCGGTCGACAAACAATTCAATGCCCTTGAGCGCCTCCGCCTCGTTGCGGTCGCACACGCCCTCAAACGCAATCACCGCCTCGCCATCCTTGCCGGGGCGAAAGGCGGTGATCTTCAATTTGCGGCCGCCTCTGGTGTGCAGCTCGCCATAGCGCGGCAGCGCGTCGGGCGTGGCGGTGAAGAGCTTGGCCTTCACCTCGCCCTTCAGGCCTTGCGCGCCGGTGACGGCGGCCAGGAGGACGTCCTTCGCCAATGTCAGGCGGACGCCGCTTCAGCGGCTTTGGCGTTCGCTGCGGCGCGCTCCTGTGCCTTCTTCTTGGGCTGGGCCTTTTGCGGATTGTTGTGCTGCCGCGCCTTCACCAGGCCGGCATTGGCGAGCCATTTGTGCACGCGATCCGATGCCACGGCGCCCTTGCCGATCCAGGTTTTGGCGGCTTCCAGGTCCAGCTTGATGCGGTCGGCATGATCCGACGGCAATAGCGGGTTGTAGAAGCCGATCTTCTGGATGAAGCGGCCGTCACGCGGATTGCGGCTGTCGGCGATGACGATGTTGTAGTGCGGGCGTTTTTTGGTGCCGCCGCGAGCCAGACGAATGCGAAGTGCCATTCATGTTTCCTTTCTTAATTCTCATTCCCGCGCACGCGGGAATTCATCTTCCGTTGCTGATACCAAACTACCGCCGTCCCGGAAACATTCCGGGCGGCAATCCACCGGGGAAGCCACCGCCCATGCCAGATGGCATCGCCGGCATCTTGCCCTTGCCCATCTTCTTCATCATGTCCGCCATCTGGCGGTGCATCTTGAGCAGCTTGTTGACTTCCGAAACTTCGACGCCCGCGCCTGCCGCGATGCGCTTCCTGCGCGAGCCGTTGATCACATCGGGATCGGCCCGTTCCCGCTTGGTCATGGACTGGATGATGGCTTCCTGGCGGGTGAGGATCTTGTCGTCGAGCCCCGCGGCTTCCAGCTGGCCCTTGATCTTGCCCACGCCCGGCAGCATGCCCAGCACACCCTTCATGCCGCCCAGCTTCTTCATCTGGTTGAGCTGGGCTTTCAGGTCGTTCATATCGAACTGACCCTTTTTCATCTTGGCGGCGATCTTCTCCGCCTCTTCCTTGTCCAGCGTCTCGCTCGCCTTCTCGACCAAGGACACCACATCGCCCATGTCGAGAATGCGCGAAGCCACGCGCGCGGGATGGAACGGTTCCAGCGCATCCAGCTTTTCGCCGGCGCCGAGGAACTTGATCGGCGCGCCGGTGACGCTGCGCATGGAGAGCGCCGCGCCGCCTCGGCCATCGCCGTCGACGCGGGTCAGGATGATGCCAGTGACCTGGACGCGGTCGTTGAAGGACTTGGCAATGTTCACGGCGTCCTGGCCGGTGAGCGCATCGGCCACCAGCAAGGTCTCATGCGGATGGACCAGCGCCTTGACGCTGGCGACTTCGGCCATCAGCTGTTCGTCGATATGCTGGCGGCCGGCAGTGTCCAGGATCACCGCGTCGTAGCCGCCGACCTTGGCGGAGGCGATGGCGCGCTTGGCGATGTCGAGCGGCCCCTGGCCGGCGATGACCGGCAAGGTCGCGATGCCCGCCTGCTCGCCCAAGACGCGCAACTGCTCCATGGCGGCGGGACGGGTGGTGTCCAGCGATGCCATCAGGACGCGCTTCTTTTCCTTGGTCTGAAGCAGCAGGCCGAGCTTGGCGCTCGTTGTGGTCTTGCCCGAGCCCTGCAAGCCCACCATCAGAATGGGCGCGGGCGGCGAGCCGATATTCAGCGCGACATTTTCCTGGCCCAAGGTCTCGACCAAGACATCATGGACGATCTTGATGACTTGCTGGCCCGGCGTGACCGAACGGATCACGTTCTCGCCGATGGCGCGCGGGCGCACCTTGTCGATGAAGTCCTTGACCACCGACAGCGCCACGTCGGCCTCGATCAGGGCGGTACGGACCTCACCCAGGGCGGCATCGACATCGGCCTCGGTCAGGGCGCCGCGGCCGCGCAGGCGGTCGAAGACGCCGGTCAGGCGGGATTGCAATGACTCAAACAAATCCAACGACTCCAAGCGATTACGCCCCAGGGGGCGCGACGCGCTGCCTGGGGGCGATCCCTCGCGCCGGGCGGGGGACCGGAAAGGCCTTTGGTCTTTCCGGAAGTGGCAGGGTTTTAGGCCACGGAAGGCCCGAAAGTCAATTATTGGGTCGGCTTGGTCCTGCCGGGGCACGGGACCTGGAGTATCCTGGCCTCGTTAAATCCCTGGGCGAAAGGGGTAGACCATGAAGGTCGTCGTTATCGGTGGCACCGGCCTGATCGGCTCCAAGACCGTCGCCATTCTGCGCCAGGCAGGTCATGATGTGGTCGCTGCCTCGCCCAGAAACGGCATCAACGCCATCACCGGCGAGGGGCTTAAGGAGGCACTGGCCGGCGCACAGGTGGTCATCGACCTCGCCAATTCGCCCTCATTTGAGAACAAGGCGGTGCTGGAGTTCTTCGAAGCCTCCGGCCACAACCTTCACGCGGCAGAGACTGAGGCAGGCGTCCGCCACCACGTCGCGCTCTCCATCGTTGGAGTCGATCGGACGCCCGAGAACGGTTACTTCCGGGCCAAAGTCGCCCAGGAGCGGCTGATCAAAGCCTCCGGCATTCCCTACACCATCATCCGCGCCACGCAGTTTATGGAATTCCTCGGCGCCATCGCCGCGTCGAGCGTGGATGGGAACGTGATCAGGCTCTCGCCTGGCCTGTTCCAGCCCATTGCGTCGGACGATGTTGCGGTCCTGGTTGCCGATGTGGCGCTCGCAGGGCCGCGAAACGGCATCGTGGAGATCGCAGGCCCGGAACGCGCGCCGTTCAACGAGATAATCGCCCGCTACTTGAAGGGGACGGGCGATCCGCGGGAGGTCGTGAGCGACCCCGACGCCCTCTATTGGGGTGGCCGGGTCGAGGAACACTCGCTTGTCCCATTGGGGGAAGCGCGCCTCGGCCGCATCGGTTTGGACGAATGGCTGCGGCGCTCACGCGCGGGAGCCTGATTGCGTAGCACCGGCTACCCGTCCATTTGACCGGTAGCCCTCTGTCCGCTGCTATGGGCCTCGATTCTCACGGAGCGCCGCCCATGTATGTCGCCGGACTCGTCATCCCAGTGCCTGCGGAAAAGATGGAGGCCTATCGCCGATGGGCCGAAAGAGGGGCGGCGTTTTTCAAAGAGTATGGCTGCCTGGAGATCGTCGAGTCTTGGGAGGATAACGTTCCATCCGGCAAATACACCGACTTCCGCCGCGCCGTGGATGCCAAGGAGGGCGAGAAGATTGTCTTCTCCTGGCAAGTCTGGCCCAGCAGGGAGGCCCTGGATGCCGCAGAGGAAAAAATGCACCTGGACCCGCGTATGGAGATTGCCGGAGAAATTCCGTTCGACCCCAAGCGGATCATTCTTGGCGGCTTCAAGCCCATCCATGTGATGGGCCATGTGATGGGCCATGTGATGGGCGGCGCGCCTGATTGACAGGTCCCTCGTCAAACGCCCGGGCCAAAGCGTGCACCGGTCAGACAGGCGGCCAGGAAGGCCAAGGTGGCGGCACAGCCCAGTAGGGTGCGCATGGCGTGCAACCTGCCCCATTTTTCCAACAGGGCGCGGCTTTGCGGTCCGGCCTCGGATGGTTTCAGCGCCAGCAGCGCCCGGTTGGTCGGCATGATGACCAGCAGGGTCCAGGGCCAAGGCAGAATCTGAAACACCGCAGCCAGCGCAAAAATCCAGTGACCGCTTTGCCACCAGGCCGCCAGGCCAACCAGAAAGGCAATCGCCGCAAGGCTGGCCTGCATGACGGCGCCACGCTTGTAGGACGGCTGCCATTCGCTCAGCGCCGCGACATCGTCGAGCTTGGCCCGCGCCGGGTCCTCGACAAAAGACACGTACAGAGCCGCCCCGCTGAACAGCGCGGACAACAACAGTGCGAGGGCTGCCGTCGGCATGGTGAACGCCTCCACACCCGAATAATCCGCGCGAGCGCGCAAAGTTGCAATCTCAGGCCAGTTGACGCCGCGGCGCGATCCCCCAAAGCTGAGGCAAAAACCGGGAGAACCTCATGGCCGATCATCTGAACCGCCGCAACGTGATCGTGGCCGCCGCCGCGCTGGCCCCCACATTGGCGCATGCGCAGACGCCCAAGCCGCTGTTGGGCACGCCGCGTTCGGTGATCAGCGATCCGCCCCGAGATTTCTCGCCCGGCGCACCGCCCGCCTTTTCGCCCGATCCCGACATCATCCGGGCCGATCCCAGCTTCGGCGGGTTGTTGATCGGCCAGGAAGTGATCCGCCGCGTCCATACCGGCCTGCATCTGGCCGAAGGCCCAGCCT
>DATHLY010000021.1:0-4943 GCA_035487655.1 Rhizomicrobium sp.
TGATGCGCGGCAACAACTCCATGGCAAAGGCGGTGATGCCCTGACCGGCCAAAGCCTGGATAGCTTCGCCTTCGGCATGGGGCGCCAGCAGCGCCGCAAGCACCGCACCGTTCTTGAGCTGAGAAATTTCAGCAGAAGAGGGACCACGCACTTTCAGGACGATATCGGCATCCTTGAAGGCGGAAGCGGCATCGGGCGCGATCATCGCGCCCGCTGCGGTATAGTCCGCGTCGGAGATTTTGGCACCTGATCCGGCGCCCGCCTCGACCACCACATCCAGCCCGAATCCCTTGAATTTCTTGACGGACTCCGGCGTCGCAGCAACGCGCGTCTCTCCCTCTCGAGTTTCCTTAGGGACCGCGAGGCGCATGGAAAAAGCCTTTGGGGCTTAGCTGTGGGTGCGGAAAAGGGCGAGAAAGACCATGATCAGCATGATGAACCCGAAGGTCCATTTGGTGCCCGTCAGAAAGCCCTGATAGGCCTTCTTATGCGCGCTGATGTCCATGGATCCCGGCTGATAGTCGGATTCGTCCGCCATAAGGGCCTCTTTTTTGGGGGGCGGTCCGGCTCTCGCCTAACGCCCCTATTTTTGGGGGGCGGTCCGGCTCTCGCCTAACGCCCCGTTTTTAAGCGGCGGTCCGGCTCTCGCCTAACGCCCCGTTTCTAAGGGGCGGTCCGGCTCTCGCCTAACGCCCCGTTATCGTGAATTGGGAGGGAATATAGCAAAGGCGGGCCTGTCGGCAACCTTGGTTTATCCGACCTTTCCTTGCCGGCTGTGAGGGGTCTTTTGCCCCTTTCTGACGCGGTTTTGGGGTGGCTTAACGCCCATTAGGCATCGAATCCGAACATCTGCGCCTGTGCCGCAAAGAAACACGCTTAAACGCCGCATTTACCTGTGCTGCCGCAAAATCACGTCTCATTTTGAGAGGCTTTGGGGTTATGGCGCAGACCATTCTGGTGGTGGACGACGATCCGGTGCAGCGGCGTCTGCTGGAAACGGCCATCGGCCGCTCCGGCATGCAGGTCGTGACCGCGCCCGGCGGCCAGCCCGCCTTGGACCTGATCAACGGTCCCCGCGGCGAACAGATCACCCTGATGCTGCTGGACCTGGTGATGCCCGACATGGGCGGGCTTGAAGTAATGGAAAAGCTGCGCCCCAGCCACCCGGAATTGCCCGTGATCGTGCTGACGGCCAAGGGCGGTATCGACTCCGCGGTGGAAGCCATGCGGGCGGGCGCCAATGACTTTCTGGTCAAGCCGGCCAGTCCCGAACGCATCACCGTCTCCATCCGCAACCAACTCAAGATCGGCACCCTTTCGGGTGAGGTAAAGCAGCTGAAGAAGAAACAGGACAACAAGCTGAACTTCGACGATCTCATCGCCAGCTCGCCGGAAATGAAGCAGGTGCTGAGACTCGGATTGCGCGCGGCCCAGTCCGACATTCCGGTTCTGATTGAAGGCGAGTCCGGTTCTGGCAAGGAATTGGTCGCGCGCGCCATCCAGGGTACTTCGGCGCGGTCGGGCAAGCCGTTCGTGACGGTCAATTGCGGCGCGATCCCTGAGAACCTGATCGAATCCATTCTGTTCGGCCATGAGAAAGGCTCCTTCACCGGCGCCAGCGACAAGCATCTGGGCAAATTCCAGGAAGCCGATGGTGGCACGCTGTTCCTGGACGAAATTGGCGAATTGCGCCTGGACATGCAGGTCAAGCTGCTGCGCGCGCTGCAGGAGGGTGAAGTCGACCCGGTAGGCTCCAAGCGGCCGGTGAAAGTGGATGTGCGCATCGTCGCAGCCACCAACCGCGACCTGGGCGGCATGGTTCGGGACGGATCGTTCCGCGAAGACCTGTATTATCGTCTGAATGTTTTCCCGGTGACCGTGCCGGCGTTGCGTCACCGCGCCGGCGACATCGCGCCTTTGTCCCGCCATTTCATCAACCGCTTCGCGGCAGAAGAAAACAAGCTGGTCGAGGGCCTCACGCCGCAGGCCAGCCAGCTTTTGGAACGCTTCAATTGGCCGGGCAATGTGCGCCAATTGGAAAATACGATTTTCCGGGCCGTGGTGCTGTGTGACGGCACGCAGCTCGATGCTTGCGATTTCCCCCAAATCGCCGCGGCCATGGGCATGGAGACGGGGGCGCGCCAGACGGCCGCCGGCCAGGCTGGCGACCGAGAGCCGGTGCGGCCCACTGCGTCCCCTTATGGCCTGAATGTCACCGATGCCGCCGGCAATATCCGCAAATTCGTGGAGATGGAATCGGAAATCATCCGTATGGCGATCGCGCGCTATAACGGCCACATGTCCGAAGTGGCGCGCAGGCTGGGGATCGGGCGTTCGACGCTCTATCGCAAGCTTAAGGAATTCGGCCTGGAAGGCGACCTGCCGGAGGAAGACGAAAGCGAAATGAGGAAGGTCGGCTGATCAGGCATTGATCTCAGACATGATAGCCAATGGCCGTCCGTCATTGTCCTTGAAAAACGCCATCCATTCCTCGGTGCCATCGTCATCGCGGTGGATCATGTGCGGGTGAGACGCGACCGGCAAAGCCGGTCAAATCGATCCAGTGGATCGATTTGAGCGTCGAACGGTCCGTAGCGCCAGCGTACGGACGCGGCGCGCCTAGGCGCGCCGCGAGGCCGGGACGCCGCGAGCGCAAGCGAGCGGCCTGTCGGTAGCAAACGCAGTTCCGAAAGTGCGGCTAGCTCCGCACCTGGCTCATAATTCCCAGGGGCCTTCCATCATTATCCTTGAAAAAGGCCATCCATTCCTCGGTGCCGTCGTCATGGCGGTGGATCATGTGCGGGACATGGGTAAATTCGATGCCGCGCGCAGCCAACGCCGCATGGGCACTGCGGATATCGGGCACCCGGAAATAAAGGATCGACTCGGTCAAATCTCCGCCTGCATCTTGGGACAAAAAAAGCCGCGTGCCGCCGCAATCGAAAAAAGCCAGGTCGCCGAAGGAATAAAGGTGTTTGAGCCCCAGCACCTCGCCATACCATTGCCGCGCTGCCGCAATGTCCTTGACCCGTCGCGCAATCTGGCCCAGCGGGCCGATGTGCAATTCTTCCCCCATCCTGATCTCCTTGGAATGAAGCGCCCAATTCCCTGACGGTTAGATGCCTACCCCCGCTCTGGGCTTATTGATCCGGACATAATCGGTGTCCTGCGTCGGCACGTCATCGCATTCCAGCACCAGGCTCGTGACGGGAGAATCCGGCGCCTTTGCCGGCAGACCGGTCAGAAGCGTGCGAAAGCCGTCCTGGCTTACATTCACGCGCTGGCCGGTTTTTAGGATGCTCGCCGAGGTTACTTTTTGCCGAAGACCGGAAATGGAGACATCGCTGCCCGGCCAGAAATGCACATGCATGTAGAGCGAGTTTCCGGCCCGCGTGAAATTGGCATAGGTGTTGCGCGAGACCTGGCAAGGATCGGCGCCGTAAATCGTCCGGCCGCCCGTCTTCATCCAAGCTCCTACCTCGGTCAAGATGCGAATGCTTTCCGGCGGAATACTGCCGTCCGGCTCCGGCCCGATATTGAGCAGGTAGTTGCCGCCGTCGCGGGCACAGGAGATCAGGTTGCGGATCACGGTGCGCGGGGTTTTCCAATTGTCGTCGGCCCGCTGGAAACCCCAACTGTCATTCAGGGTCATGCAGCTTTCCCAGGCACGGCCGCCCGTTTCGGCCCGGATGGTCTGTTCGGGGGTGGAGAAATCGCCCGCCAGGCGGTTTCGATTGTTGACGATGATGTCGGGCTGAAGCGCGAACACCATCTGGTTCATCTTTTCCGATTCCCAGCCTTCCGCATCCAACGGCCAGGACACGTCGTACCAGAGGATGTCGATCTTGCCGTAATTGGTCAGAAGCTCGCGGATCAGGCCATGGGTATAGTCGACAAAGCGCCGCCGCGCCTGGGGGTCATCCTGGCAGCGGGCGCCGTCGGGATGGTGCCAGTCCATCAGCGAATAATAGAAGCCCACGCGCAGGCCTTCGTCCCGTGCCGCTTCGACATATTCCTTGATGACGTCGCGCTTGGGGCCAAAGTTGACCGCATTGTAGTTGGTCAGCTTGGTGTCCCAGTTGCAGAAGCCTTCGTGATGCTTGGAGGTCAGCACCATATATTTCATGCCCGCAGCCTTGGCGAGCTGAGCCCATTTGCGAGGGGATCCGGGCGCGGGGTTAAAGCCGGCGGTGAATTTCTGATAATCGGCGACCGGAATCGCTTCGTCCTCCATCGCCCATTCGTGACGGCCATGGGCGGCATAAAGGCCGAAATGGATGAACATGCCGAATTTGGCGTCATGCCACCATTGCATGCGGCGCTGCTGGTCGGGGTTCGGCGTGCCGCCGGCAGGATCGCGGCCCGGTGGCGGCTGGGCAATGGCGGGCTGCGCGGCGGCAAGTACGGGCGCGGCCGCAGCAGCGGCCATCAATCCCCGGCGATTGACGGAAAATTTCATGTTCTCTCCCCTCGCGCGGCTTGGTTGCCGCCATTGGGAAGAGCCTATCGCATATCCATCGCGGTGAGATAGAGGTCCAGCATGGCTTCCTGCTCTTGGAAATCGGCTTTATCCAATTTCCGCATGCGAATGACCTGGCGCATGATCTTGGTGTCGAAGCCATTGCCCTTGGCTTCGGAATAGACTTCGCGAATGTCGGCCGACAGCGCGGCGCGCTCCTCCTCCAGCCGCTCGATGCGGTTGATGAAGGATTTGAGTTGGTCCTTGGCAAAGCCGGATTTGGCCATTGGTGGTTCCGAAATTTCAAAAGCCGCGGACACTAGCCTTTCGGCGGGAAGCCGCGCAACGCGTCCATCGGGCGCAAGTCATGCTTGCCTGTGCATATCGACAAGCGCGGCATCCAGGATCGGCTTGAGGCGCAACGCAAAACCTTGTGCCGCCGCCTCCTCGGCAATCAAATCCTGCCGTATCTCAATCAGCACAT
>DATHLY010000022.1:0-4692 GCA_035487655.1 Rhizomicrobium sp.
CGCAGGCCCATGGCGCGACCCCGGGCGCGATCGCCACCGCGATGCTGGCTGCGGCCGACCGCCATGCAGCTCGTCACGCCGATCACCATCAGCGCAACCCAAAGATAGTTGACCTCGCGATAATGCCCGGTCAGGCGGGGGATGAAGTCGCTGCCGGCATAGCCGATGACCCAGATCACGCCCCAAAGGATGAAATAGGGACTGGACTGGGCGTAGCTGTATGCCGAGGCGCTGAAGCGGGCGGTCTTTTCAATTTGCTTCAGGCTATCGGCGGCCTGATCGGGGGAGAGGGTCATGGCAAAATTCTCCTAGAATACTCTGTTAAATAGAGTATTCTAACAAAATAAGCATTGCAAGTGTGATCCCATAACCCGCCAGCAGGCTCCCAGCCCCAATCAAGGCGTTGGCCAAGCCGACCGGGATAGCGGTGAACGCCGGGAAAATACTGGTGTTTTCCGTTGATTTCGGGGGGATCGGTCTGAACTGGGTCGAATGATAAACGAGGGTCATTGGTGGCTCCTTTGTAGATTACTCTGTTATATAGAGTATTCTATCTTTTCGACTTTGACAAGGGCAAATGCGATTTTTTTGGGGGGCCATGCTAGGAGGCGGCCATGACCCACGCGCTGGACCAGCTGTTCGCCACCATCACCGCCCGCCGCGACGCGGGCGATACCACCAATTCCTATACCGCCCGGCTGTTGTCCGAAGGGGTTGCGAAATGCGCCAAGAAATTCGGCGAGGAGGCGGTGGAGGCAGCCTTGGCGGCGGTCTCGGGCGACAAAGACCATCTCGCCGCCGAATCCGCTGACGTGCTTTATCATCTGGCGGTGCTGTGGGCGGCGGCGGGCGTCACGCCCGAAGACGTCTATGCCAAGCTCAAGGCAAGGGAAGGCCAATCCGGTCTTGCCGAAAAAGCCGCCCGCGATCCGGGCAAAGGCTAGCTTTCGCCGCCTTCTTCCTCGGCCAGACTTTTGACCAGATCCAGCACGCGCTTGCGCACCTTGGGATCCTTGATCTTCATGAAGGCCAGGCTGAGTTGCAGCCCTTCGCCGCTGGAAACGAACTCCATCACCGGGGGCGCGTTTTCCGGTTCCGAGAAACCGGGCCGGCCCTCAGCCGGACCGCTGACGCCTTCGTAGAAGAAATCGATCGGCACGCCGAGAATGCGCGACACTTCGAACAGGCGGCCGGCGCCGATGCGATTGACGCCCTTCTCATATTTCTGAACTTGCTGGAATGTCAGGCCCAGAAGATCGCCCAACTTCTCCTGACTCATGCCGATCAGCATGCGGCGGATACGAACACGATTACCGACTTGGGCATCGATAGGATTGGCTTGTTTCTTGGGCACTATACGCAACCATATTGAATTCGCAGCGGAACTTAGCCGCATTGGTCACGTAACTGAAAGAATTAATTCCGCATGACGCGTTGCGTCACTTTCGCGCCTGAATCCAGGCCATTAAGGTTGCCAAAATCAACAACAGCAGAAAGCCGAGGTCGCCGAAACGCGCATAGGTTGTCGGCCCCAGGGCTTGCGGCAGCTTGCCGTCAAGGTGCCCCATTTCACCAAGCCCCAATTGCGCAATGATGCGCCCGCTGGGATCGATAATCGCGGAAATTCCGGTGTTGGCCGCACGCGCAACGGGTATTGCTTCCTCGATGGCGCGCACGCTTGCAATCAGGAGATGTTGATGCGGCCCCGCCCAGGGACCGAACCACGAATCATCGGTAACATTGACGAACCAGCCGGGACGATTCTGATGATCTGTCACCGCCCCCGGGAAAATGATCTCATAGCAAATCAGCGGCGACATCGGCGGCGCGCCGGTGAGTTGGTAAACGTGCGGACCATCGCCCTTGTCGAAACCCGCCTGACCTTGGGTCAGCTTGGTGATGCCGATGCGATTGAGCAGCGGCGCGAACGGCACATACTCGCCGAACGGTACCAGGTGGAATTTATCATATACAGCGTCGAGACGGCCGCCGGGGCCGAAGGTGAACAGGCTGTTAAAGTAGGAAATCTGGTCGATCTCACGCCGCTCGCGCTGCGCCCCCGTCATCAGAGTACGGCCGGGCCCGGTCAGCACGGTGATTTCGTCCAAAGCCCCGGCGGAGCGCTGCAACAGGAAATCCGGCGCTGCTTCCGGCCAGATGATGTGCGTGGGCGGCGCGGGTGATGGCTGCGCGCTGAGCGCGATCAGCCTTTGCCAGTTCCGCGCCATAAAAGGCCGCTTATATTTTTCCGCCTGCGGAATATCGGGCTGCACAAGTCTGAGTTGCACGCCTGAAACATATTGGGTGGGATGGGCGGCCAATCGCCAGCTTCCCCAACCCCACAGCGCCACGAACAAAAGCAGCATTGCAACCGGCGCGAGATTTCGCGCGCCGTCCTGGCGCGGCACGGCAGCGAATTCCGCCAACGATGCGCCCAGCAGGATGGTCAAAAAAGTCAGGCCATAGGCGCCGATCACTGCGGTGCACTGCAAGATGGCCAGCGAATCACCCCAGCCATAGGCGGCAAGGTTCCAGGGAAAGCCGGTCAGGGCGTGACCGCGCACCCACTCGCCCGCCGCATACAGGACCGCGAAGACCAGCAGGCGCGCCGGGCCATCCTGCCAGAAATAAAGTGCCAATCCACAGGCCAGTCCCGCATAGAGCGCCAGTCCCGCGGTCAGGAACAGCAGCGCGAACGGCATCTGCCAAAGATGGGCATCGGGATCGACCAGGAAGGCATAGCCGATCCAGTGCAGACCGATCAGATATTGCCCGAACGCGAACGCCCATCCGGCCACCGCGGCATCGCGCACCGGATGCTCGCTTTCGTCCGCTCCATCCAGGACCAGCGTCAGCGCGGCAAAGCCAAGCAACAGAGCGGGAAAAAATTCCACCGGGGCAAAGCCCAACGCCGAAATCGCACCGCAAGCGAAGGCAAAGAAGGCGCGCCGCCAGCCACGCAGGCCTCGCACCCACCCTCCGGTCTGTTGCAGCAATTTCATGTCGCCGCCGCGGCATCGCGGGGGCGAATGCGCAGCCGGCGTACCCGGCGCGGGTCTGCTTCCAGGACTTCGAATTCATACCCGGCGGGATGGGCGACGATTTCGCCACGCTCCGGCACCCGTCCCAGCAGGGACACCACCAGTCCGCCCAATGAATCGACGCCATCGGTATAGTCTTCGGTCATCAGGTCGATGCCGGTTTCCCGCTTGAAATCTTCCAGATCCAGGCGCGCGTCGGCGATGAAGTCGGCGCCGTCGCGGCGCAATTTGGCGCCTTCCTCGTCATGTTCGTCGGCAATGTCCCCGACAATCTGCTCGATAATGTCCTCGATCGATACCAGCCCGTCGGTGCCGCCATATTCGTCGATCACCAGCGCCAGATGGGTATGAGACGTCTGCATCTTGAGCAGCAAATCGAGGGCGCGCATCGAGGGCGGCACGAAAAGAATCGGCCGGGTGATACGGGCGATGGCCGATTTGGGCAGCCGCCAGACATTTCCCGGCTGCGCTTCCAGCAGACCGAGCACATCTTTCACATGCACCAGCCCGGCGGGGTCGTCCAGCGTCTCGCGATAGACCGGCAACCGCGAATGCTTGGCTTCGCGAAACAAAACCACCAGTTCGGCCAGCGGCATGGTCTCATCGGCGGCGATGATGTCGGCGCGCGGCACCATCACATCCAGCACCTTGAGCTCGCCAAACGCCAGCAGGTTGGCGAGCATCACCCGCTCCTGCGCCGACAACGCCGGCGATTGGCGTTCGCTTTCCTCGATCGCCTCCTCCAGGCTCTCGCGCATCGCGGCGCTGGAAGGGTCCTCGCCGCGCAGCATTTGCAGCAATCGCTTGATCAGAGGCGTCTTTTCGACAGGGGCGCCGCTCACGAGTTCACCCTATAGGGATTCGCAATTCCCAGTTCATCGAGGATTTTCACTTCCAGCGATTCCATTTTTTCGGCGTCGCGGACGCGCTCATGGTCATAGCCGGCCAGATGAAGAACGCCATGGACCACCAGATGCGCGGCGTGATCGCCAAGGCTCTTGCCGGCCGCTTTCGCTTCCTTGGCGGTGACGCCATAGGCCAGCGCAACGTCGCCCAGATAATTTTCCGCGTTGGGCCCGGCCGGAAAGGACAGCACGTTGGTCGGCTTGTCGAGCCCGCGAAAATCGCGATTGAGGGCGCGCAACTTCGCATCGCTGCCCAGCAGCACGCTCAGCGCGCCCTTGCCCTTGAAGCCGCCTTGCAGCGCGGCCTGGCGGGCGGCGCGGCGGAGCTTGATCTCAAGTCCGCGCGCCTTCTTCCAATTCGGATCGTCCACCAGGAAAATGATGTCGCGCCCGCTCATTTGCCGCTTTTATTATAGGCGGCGACGATGCGGCTGACGAGGGCGTGGCGCACCACATCCTTCTCGGAAAACCGTGCCACCCCGACGCCTTCGCAGCCCTCCAGAATGGACAGCGCCTCGCCAAGGCCTTCGGCCCGTCCGCCCGGCAGGTCGCTTTGCGACGGATCGCCGGTGACCACCATGCGGGAATCCTCGCCCAGCCGGGTGAGAAACATCTTCATCTGGGCCGAGGTGGTGTTCTGCGCCTCGTCCAGAATCACGAAAGCGCGGGTCAGGGTACGCCCGCGCATGAACGCAAGCGGCGCCACTTCGATCACGCCCTGTTCGATCAGACGCGTGGTTTGCTCG
>DATHLY010000023.1:0-7022 GCA_035487655.1 Rhizomicrobium sp.
GCCAGGCCTATGGCCGCATCGTGGTCACCACCTCGTCCACCGGCCTATATGGCAATTTCGGCCAGACCAACTATGGCGCGGCCAAGCTGTCGCTGGTGGGATTCATGAATTCGCTCAAGCTGGAGGGCGCGCGCGACAACATAAAGGTAAACGCCATCTGCCCGGTGGCGGCGACCCGCATGACCGAGGCCCTGATGCCGCCGGCCATCTTGGAAATGTTAAAGCCCGAATTCGTCTCGCCTGCCGTGGCTTATCTTGCATCCGACGACGCGCCGACGGGCGTGATCCTGACCGCCGCGGCCGGCGTGTTTGCGGCAGCCCAAATGGTGGAAACCGACGGCGTCAACCTGGGCCATGGCGCCACGGCCGACGACATAGCGGCGCATTTTGGGGAAATTTGTGACTGGACGACGGCAAAACATTACGGCCAAGGCGGCGAGCAGAACGCGAAGTTTTTGGCGCGAGTCCAGGAAAAGCCGGTACTGGGCTGAAACGCGTCACGTGTTGTTACAATCTGCGAACCGTTCACATGGCTGGCCGCCATGTTTACCCCCTTCCTGCGTGCGAAACACGGCCGTAGCATCGCTTGCAAGCGCGTAGGCGCGAGCCGGAGCGCCAAGAAAGCCGTGTAGGCGCGGCCGATGCGTTCTGAGCGACAGCGAAGAACGGGCGAACGCCAAGCAAGCTGCGTCGGCGGAGGGGTCAACTTAAAAACTTTGCGTTTGCGGCGAAATGACTCTTGCAGGGCGTTGCAGATTGCCTCACGCTTGGCTCCATGGACGACCTTCGCGACTTAAGTGTTCGCACGGCGCGGCCTGAAGACGCCGCAAACCTGGCGCGCATCTACATCGAATCCTGGCAGGATACTTATGCAGGCGTGATTTCCCACGCCCTTTTGAGCGCCATGTCGGTGAAAGCGCACACCGCGCGCTGGCAGGCCACGATCAAGACCATGGAGCGATACGGCGGCACCGTGTTGGTGGCCGAAGATGCATGCTTCGGGCCGATCGGGCTTTGCAGCCTGGGCCGCGCGCGCGATGGCGGCGCCGGGTTTGAAGGCGAAGTCTACACGCTTTACGTCGATCCGGCCTTTCTGGGGCGCGGAGCTGGCCGCGCTTTGTTGTGCGGAGCCTTTGAGGCTCTGAAGGACCGCAAGCTCCGCTCCTGCCTGATTTGGGCGCATGCCCGCAACAATGCCTGCTTCTTTTATGAGGCGATGGGCGGACGCAGGGTCGCCACTCGCACGACAAGGCAGATGGGAGAGCTGACGCCGGAGATCGGTTTTGGCTGGAAGCGGCTGACCGCGCGCAAGCAAGCTAGATCGATCCAATCCCGCTTCGGGCAATCGTAAAAAACTCAGTCGTGGTCCAGCTGCGCCGTGCCGCAATCGCAGACGATTTCCGGCGGCAGGTTGAGGGGAAAGCGCGCGCGCCGGTGAAAGCCGTCCGAGAGCGCCAGAAGCACCCTGGCGCCGGTCGGTGCCACATCCCAACTGGCCGCGCCCGTGCGGTAGCATTTGCGGCACCGCAGAACCCGTTCCACGCGCACATTGCGATCCATGGCGCCCAGTTTAGTTAGCCAACCACAAACCATTTCTTGGCGGCGGCTTGCGGTTTTTAGATGGATTTTGCGCGCTTTTGACGGTCATGCATGACGCGGCGCAGTTCTCAGAGGTCCTTGGGCCTCACAAAGTCCAGCAGTTTCCCCGTTCCAGGCGCCACGTCGCGCCAGCGCCCGACATCGAAATCCAGAATGGCGAGCGCACAGGTCGGAAATTTCTCTTCCAGAGCCTCATGCCGCGCCCGTTCCTTGCGCCGCACAGGCTCGCGCGCCAACTGCGCGACCAGGGCTTCCAACCCCGGATTGTGGCCCACCATCATCAAAGCCGAAACAGCGGCGGGCGCACCGCGCGCCGCCGCCAGGATCTTGGATGACTCCGCCAGATAGAGGCTGTCGCGATATTCGATCTCGCATTCCAGCTCCTGCACCACCAATTCGCCCGTTTGCGCCGTGCGCGCGGCGGCGGAGCATAGGATCAGGTCCGGGCGATAGTCGCGCTTGCGCAAATAGCGCGCCATCGCGCCGGCATCCTGCATGCCGCCGAGCATTAAGGTGCGGTCGAAATCCTCGACACCGGATTCCGATGGCACCGCCTTGGCATGCCGGAGCAGGAACAGCCGTTTCATGAGGCATTTTCCATGATCGCGCCGGCCCATGCCCGCGCTTCTTGAGACCCGCGAATCCGGCATAAAGCTTATGTTCTTGACCCCCAAGGGGCAACCGCGCGACAAGACGGGCTTTAGCCGCAGGAGCGACGGTCCGGCACAAAACCGGCCTTGAAGGACAACGGGTTATGGCCACGAACAAGAAGTGCGGGAAATGGCGCAAACGCACGCTTGCGGTGCGCGGCGGGACCATGCGGTCGCCCTTTCAGGAGACCTCCGAAGCTCTCTTCATGACCTCCGGTTATGCCTATGAGACGGCGGAGGAAGCTGAAGCCCGCTTCAAGGGCGAGGCGGGCGGCTACCAATATTCCCGCTTCGGCAATCCCACCGTTTCCATGTTCGAGGAGCGCATGGCGCTGCTGGAAGGCGCCGCTGTCGGCCGCGCCACCGCCACCGGCATGGCGGCGGTGTCCGCCGTATTCCTTTCATCCTTGAGAACCGGCGACCATGTGGTGGCCGCGCGGGCGATGTTCGGCTCCTGCCTGCATGTGGTGGAGCAAATCCTACCGCGCTTCGGCATCAGCTATACCTTGGTGGACGGCGCTGACACTGCGGCCTGGGAAAAGGCGATGAAGCCCGAAACCAAACTGCTGTTCCTGGAGACCCCGTCCAACCCGACACTTTCGCTGGTGGACATCGCCGCGGTGGCCAAGATCGCCAACAAGCATGGCGCCCGGCTGGCGGTGGACAATGCCTTTGCCAGCCCCGCCTTGCAGCGGCCGATCGAATTCGGCGCGCATATCGTGATCCACTCCTCCACCAAATATATCGACGGCCAAGGCCGCGCTTTGGGCGGCGTGGTGCTATGCGACCAGGAATTTCTGGACCAATATCTGCAAGTCTTCATTCGCAACACCGGTCCCAGCATCAGCCCCTTCAATGCCTGGCTGCATTTGAAGAGTCTGGAAACGCTGGAGCTTCGCATGAAGCAGCATTGCGACAATGCCCAGCGGGTGGTCGATTTTCTCAGCCAGCAGAAGAAAGTGACAAGGGTGCTCTATCCCTTCCGTCCCGATCATCCGCAGCACAATCTGGCCCGTGCCCAGATGGACGGGGGCGGCGGCGTGGTGGCCTTCGAAGTGGCGGGCGGCAAGATGGCGGCCTTCCGGCTCGCCAATGCGCTGAACATTATCGATGTCTCCAACAATCTGGGCGACGCCAAGAGCCTGATTACCCATCCCGAAACCACGACCCATTCCAAAGTGGCGCCCGAAGAACGCGCCGCGCTGGGGATCACGCCTGGATTGATGCGGATTGCCGTGGGCCTGGAGGACGCCGAGGATCTTTGCGAAGACCTGGAACAAGCCTTGAAAGTGGCTTGAGGCACGTTGCGGTCATTCGATAGCCCAAGGAGGGATTTTATGGCCGAGCATCACATCAAGCTGACCTGGAAAAAGGGCGATGTACCCTTCACCTACAACGCCTATCCGCGCAACCACGCTATTGCCTTCAAGAACGGTCAGGAGATCGTGACTGCATCCGCCTCGCCCGCCTACAAGGGCGATGCCGGCAAGCCCGATCCCGAGGACCTTTTGGTGGCGGCGCTGTCCTCCTGCCATATGCTGAGTTTCCTGGCCATCGCAGCCAAGAAGAAGCTGACCGTCAATTCTTACGAAGATGATGCCGTAGGCTTTCTGGAAAATGACGGCGGTAAACTATCGATCGCCCGCGTCATCCTGAGGCCCAAAGTGACCATCGACACCGACGCCGAAACGCTGGCGCATATTCACCATTTGGCGCACGAAGCTTGCTTCATCGCCAATTCCGTGAAGACTCAAGTTTCGGTCGAGCCACAAAGCTGAACGGCTCTTGTTCCCGGCCAACAGCTGCGCGTTAACCCATCGCCTTGTTGCGCGCAATTGTCGCTTGCACGGAACCCCCGCCAGTCCGATACTACAAATGATGTACGAGTTGGAAAAAGCCGCCGAAGAACCGACCTTCCAGTATGAACTGGAAACCCGCCGCATTCGCGTCTCGGTCCGGCCGGCCTATCTGCACGACCAGTCCGATCCAGAGGACGACCGCTATGTCTGGGCCTACACCGTCACCATCGAGAATCGTGGTGCGGAGCCGGTGAAGCTTCTGTCACGCTATTGGAGCATCATCGACGGCCAGGGCCGGGTGCAAGAAGTGCGCGGCCCCGGCGTGGTGGGCGCCCAGCCCGTGATCGCCCCGGGTGAGAGCTTTCAATATACCAGCGGCTGCCCGCTGGAGACTGCAACGGGCACTATGAGCGGCCGCTACCAAATGATGAGCGCCTCGGGCGAAAGCTTTGAGGCGGAAATCCCGGCTTTTCTGCTGGAAAGCCCTTATGAGCGCCGGCAAATTCACTAGCAGACGCGTTCGCCCCTGGCGGCCATAAACCGCAGTAAGCCTGTGGTTGAATAAGGCGCGCCGGGAGGCGAAACTTTCCCATGAGCAAACCGACCCGCGAAGAGGCCGAAAAGGCCATCGAAACCCTGCTGCGTTGGGCGGGCGACGACCCCGCGCGCGAAGGCCTGACAGAGACCCCTGCCCGCGTCGCCAAGGCGTTCGAGGAATGGTTTTCCGGCTACGGCCAGGATCCCGAGGAATATCTCACCCGCACCTTCGAGGAGATCGAAGGCTATGACGATATGGTGATCCTCAGGGACATCCGTTTCGAAAGTCATTGCGAGCATCATCTCGCGCCCATTATCGGGCGCGTCCATGTCGGCTATCTGCCCACCCGCCGGGTGGTCGGCATCTCCAAGCTGGCGCGGGTGGTGGACGCCTATGCGCGTCGCTTACAGGTACAGGAGAAGATGAACGCCCAGATCGCCAACACCATCCAGAAAGTGTTGCAGCCCAAGGGTGTGGCGGTGGTGATCGAAGCGGCCCATCAGTGCATGACGACGCGCGGCGTCCACAGGCCCGGCGTCACCATGGTGACGTCCACCATGCTGGGCGCTTTCCGCGACAATTCCGACACCAGGCGTGAATTCCTCAACATCATCGGCAATCCCGCCAATCGCGAACACGGTTAGGCAAGGGGGCGACATGCCCGCAACGGCGCTTGATCTTGTCCGGGAACTGATCGCATTCGACACGACCAGCCGCGACTCCAACCTGGCGCTGATCGACTACGCGCAGGAGCTGCTGGAAAAGGCGGGCGGACGTTGCCGCCGTACCTATGATGCGACCGGCGATAAGGCCAACCTGTTTGCCACATTCGGACCTGAAGGCGATGGCGGCTTCGTGCTGTCGGGCCATACCGACGTGGTGCCGGTGGATGGCCAAGACTGGTCGTCCGATCCGTTCAAGCCGGACGTGCGCGACGGCCGCCTCTATGGCCGCGGCGCCTGCGACATGAAGGGTTTTATTGGCGCGGCGTTGGCGCTGGTGCCTGAAATCGCCCGAACCAAGCTGAAGCAGCCGATCCACTTCGCATTATCTTATGACGAGGAAGTGGGCTGTGTCGGCGTCAAGGGCCTGTTGGACGACCTGAAGGCGCAAAAGTTGAAACCGGCACTGGCGATCATCGGCGAGCCGACCGAAATGCGGATCGTCGGCGCGCACAAGGGCGGCGCCAAGCTGGTCACCACATGCTGCGGGCGGGAGCATCATTCCAGCGGCCCGGAAAAAGGCGCCAATGCCGTGATGATGGCGGGCGAATTCGTGGCGCTGTTGGACAATGTGTGGGACGAGCTTCGCGCCGACGCCGATCCGCGCTTCGATCCGCCCCATTCCACGGTGCAGGCAACGGTTATCCATGGCGGCACGGCCGTGAACATCCTGGCGCGAGAAGCCGAAGTGACCTGGGAATATCGCTGCCTGCCCGACCGCGATCCGGACAAGATCATCGAGCGGGTGAAGGCCCGTGCCGCCGCGGAAATCCTGCCCAAATACCGGCGCCGCGCGCCGGAAGCGGCGCTCAACACCGCGCTGCATGCCCGTTATCCGGGTCTGACCATGGACGAGGAGTCGCCCGCGATCCGGCTGGCGCGGGAATTGACCGGCGCCAACCAGGTGGAAGCCGTGGCCTATGGCACCGAGGCGGGGCATTTCCAGGCCTATGGCATTCCGGCGGTGATCTGCGGCCCCGGCTCCATCGAACAGGCGCACCGGCCGGATGAGTTCTGTGCGCTGAGCGATTTGGATGCGTGCGAGGCGTTTCTGCGGAAAGTGATTGCGAAGGCGGCTACCTAATTGTCATTCCCGGCCGAGCATTGCGTCAGCAATGCGAGGGGAAGGGAACCCAGGTGTCGGACAGCGTCACGGTGGTGATACCTGGGTCCCCTTCCCTTCGCGCCGCTGTGCGGCGCTCAGCCGGGGATGACAGAATGTGGAAAAGCTATCTCACCCAATCCCGTTTGAAGCGGTACGCAAGCGTGATGACGATGGCGACAATGGAAGCCCCGACAAAGGCGATGCCCAATGACGCAAAGATCGTCGCCAAATGCGACCCAATGACCGGAATAACCTCAAGCGTCTTGGCGCCAAGCAACAGTACAATCGTTATGAGAAAGTTTCTGGAGTTCTTTTCCGAATTGTTTTTGATCGCTGCAATGCCGCCGAAAACGAAAAGCAATGGGGCTGTCACTGGAACAGAGACAAAAGCAGATACGATTGCCAGTATGACGGCGAGTGCTCTTGCTGCCGCGCAGATCTCATTCATAATTCCCTCCCGATTTTTGTTATAATCCCAGCCGTAATGAGGGTGATGCGAGATTGGCGCCAAATTTCCTCCAATTTGGACGAAGATGCAATACTTCGCGCCCCTTTGCGGCGCTCAGCCGGGGATGACAGTAAGAGCTAGGCCAAACTCTCCGGCCCAAT
>DATHLY010000024.1:0-3399 GCA_035487655.1 Rhizomicrobium sp.
CCTGATCGCACGCGCCATGGGTCCAGCCGAGCTTCTGGATTATGGCCGCGATAAGCTGGTGGCGCTGGTGCTGGAAGAAGCGGCCGGCACCAGCCATGTCGCCATTGTGGCCCGTTCCATGGGCCTGCCGCTGGTCGCATCCCTGGAAGGCATCGCCGACAATGCCCGCGGCGGCGACACCATCGCGGTGGACGGGGAAACCGGCGAGGTCCATCTCAGGCCCGCCAGCGAGATCGTCAAGGCCTTCGAGAACAAGCGCGAATTGCGCGTCCAGGCCCAGGCGCGCTTTGCCGCGGTGCGCGATCTTCCCGCCGTCACCCGCGACGGCGTCGCCATCCGGCTGATGATGAATGCGGGGCTGGAATTCGACATGCCGCAGCTGCTGCAATCGGGCGCCGACGGTATCGGCCTGTTCCGCACCGAGCTGCAATTCATGATCGGCGAGACCATGCCGCGTCTCGCCGACCAATCCGCCTTCTACAAGAAGATTCTGGATGCGGCGGGCGACAAGCCGGTGGTGTTCCGCACTTTGGATTTGGGCGGCGACAAGGTGCTGCCCTACGCCCGCTGGGAGCGGGAAGAAAATCCCGCCCTCGGCTGGCGCGCCATCCGCATCGCACTCGACCGGCCGGCCTTGCTGCGCTACCAGGTCCGCGCGCTTTTGAATGCCAGTGCCGGGCGCACCTTGCGCATCCTGCTGCCGATGGTGTCGGACGTGGATGAGTTCAATCGCGGCCGCGCCTTGGTGGACCGGGAGTTGGAACGGGCGCGGCTTCTCAATCTGGTGCGGCCCACTCAGGTGCAGGTGGGTGCCATGCTGGAAGTGCCGGCGCTTGCCTTCATGCTGCCTCAGCTGATGCGGTCGGCCGATTTCGTCTCCATCGGCTCCAATGACCTTCTATCGCTGGCCTTTGCGGTGGACCGCACCAACCCGCGGGTCTCCAAGCGCTACGACAATCTGAACCCCGCCTCGCTCACCTTGATCCGATTGATCGTGAACAGCGCGGCCGAGAATTCTGGCGACTTGAGCCTTTGCGGGGAGATGGCAGGACGGCCGTTGGACGCCATGGCGCTACTGGGCCTGGGGTTACGCACCCTCTCCATGCAGCCCGGCCAGATCGGCCCCATCAAAATGATGATTCGCAGCCTGCATCTGGGCGAGGTTTCGGCCTTTGTCGACCGGCTGTGCGGCAGGACGGACCATAGCTTGCGGACTAGGCTTTCGGCCTTCGCTGCCGAGCGCGGAATTGTCCTGAAATAAGGGTTTCCCAGGAAAAACCACATTTTCAGGGCTGGTTCAGGGCCTGACCGGACTATTTGCGGCGCAGCGGTTGTTCCCCCACCCTTGATCGGATAAGATAGGCAACACAAATATTTAGCCGCGCTTAACCCCTGTTTCGGTGGGTAGGGAGCGCGAAGAATCGGCTGCATGACCAAAATACCCCAAATGTCAGCGGAGAATGACAACGGTGACACCGGCGGCCCAAACCGTCGCCGGATCCACCTGCGCGAGATTTCCGGCGACAGCGAAAGCCCGTTGGAGACGGTGGGCCAGGAATTGCGGGCGGCCAGGCTCAGGCGGGGGGATGAGATTGCCCAGGTGTCGCGGGCGCTCAAGATCCGCAAGGACCATTTGGAAGCGCTGGAAAATGACCGGTTTGAGGACCTGCCCGGCAAGACCTACGCCATTGGCTTTGTGCGTTCCTATGCCCGTCATCTTGGGCTGGATGCCGCCCTATGCGTCGAACGCTTCAAGCGGGAGATTTCCGGCCGCGCCGATGACCCCCATCGCGAGCCCGCACCGATCCACCAAGATGACCGGCGTTTGTCGTATGGCTGGCGTCTCGTTGCCGGCGTGGTGGCGCTGCTGCTGATCTGGGGCGGTTGGCGGCTGTTGTCTTCTGGCGGCGATACCAACCAGCCCGTGCCGCCAGCACCCGTACTCAATGCGCCAAGGCAGGCCCCTAAGCCTGCGCTTCAGCCTGTGGTGGCACCACCGCAAACCGCTGTACCATCGCCCGCCACCGACGCCGTCCCGCCGCCGGCCACCAATGATCCGATGCAGCAGCAGGCCTCCGCTCTGCCGCCACCCGCAGCCGGAGCCAAGACGCCCGCGACGAGTTTTTCGCGCGGAGGGGCCATGCCACTCACCACGATTTCGCCCACCGCCACGTCTTCACTCACGCCTCAGCCAGCGACCATTGCGGTTCCGGCTGTCGGTGTCGGCCAGGTTTACGGCGCCGTGAACCGCAGTGCCCGCGTGGTGCTGCGCGCCCGCGGCGACACGCGCCTGACCGTGAAAGGCCCTGGCGGCCAGATCATGCTCAATCGCGACCTTAAATCCGGCGACAGCTACCAGGTGCCGGACATGCCCGGCCTGACCTTGGCCACCAGCAATGCGGGCGCGATCGAGGTCGACCTGGACGGCATCGCGCTGGGTCGGGCGGGTCAGCCGCAACAGATTGTGGGCCGGGTTTCCCTGGATCCCCAATCGCTGACGGACCGTTTCAACAATCGCTAAGGATCTTTTCTAAAGGAAGACTTGAGTATGAGCATTCGCGCTTATCGCGACATCCACCGGCGCAAGTCGCGCCAAATCATGGTCGGTAATGTGCCGGTCGGGGGCGACGCACCGATCACGGTGCAGACCATGACCAACACCATCACCGGCGATGCGCGCGCCACCATCGACCAGATCCGCAAAGTCGAGGAGGCCGGCGCCGATATCGTGCGCGTCTCCTGTCCCGACGAAGACGCCACCAAGGCGATGAAGGCCATCACCAAGGCGGCCGCCATTCCGGTGGTGGCCGACATCCACTTCCATTACAAGCGCGCCATCGAGGCGGCGGTGAACGGCGCTGCCTGCCTGCGCATCAATCCCGGCAATATCGGCAGCCCGAGCCGCGTGCGCGAAGTGGTGCAGGCGGCCAAGGACCATGGCTGTTCCATGCGCATCGGCGTCAATGCCGGCTCACTGGAACCGGATCTTCTGGAAAAATATGGCGAACCCTGTCCGGAAGCGATGGTGGAGTCGGCGCTCAACCACGCCAAGATTCTCGATGACCTGGACTTCCGCGAATACAAAATTTCGGTGAAGGCGTCGGACCCCTTCCTGGCAGTGGCCGCCTACCAGGCGCTGAGCGAAGCCATCGATTGCCCGCTGCATGTCGGCATCACCGAAGCCGGCGGCATGATCTCGGGCACCGTGAAATCCTCCATCGGCATGGGCATGCTGTTGTGGAGCGGCATCGGCGACACCATCCGCGTTTCGCTCTCCGCCGACCCGGTGGAAGAGGTGCGGGTGGGCTTCGACATCCTGAAGTCGCTGAACCTGCGCCATCGCGGCGTCAATATTGTCTCGTGCCCGTCCTGCGCCCGCCAGGGCTTCAACGTCATCGA
>DATHLY010000025.1:0-2109 GCA_035487655.1 Rhizomicrobium sp.
CGACCGTGACGGTCTTCAGGATATGATAAGGTCCATCGGCCAGTGCGGGATGCGGCAGAGCCAGGAGCAGTGCGGCGAGCAGGATGTTGCGCATGCGAGCCTCCCTTGTGCGAAGAAAGGCTAGCACCGCATCGCGTCACCGGTGCCGGACAGGGCAATTATATTTCCTCAACCTGCCCCAATCCCATCAGAGCGGTTCGTGGTGGTGCACCACGGCTGGCGGGGCGGCGAACAAGGGCCCCAATAGGGCGCGCCATTCGGCGAAAGCGGGGGACTCGCGGAAATCCACCATGTGGTTTTCCACCGTGTCCCACCACACCAGCAGCAGGAATTCGTCGGGATGTTCGATCCCTTGGCGCATTTCCACCTTGCGGCAGCCCTTCGAGCCTTCGATATGGGGGCGGGCCTTGGCGAAGGCCGCCTTGAAGGCTTCGGCTTGGCCGGGCTTCACGGTGATGAGGGCGCGTTCAAGGATCACAGTTCACTCCGTATTTTCGCGGCGATAGGTTCAAGCCGCCCCGCCTCTACCATGACTTTGCCGTGCGGCGCCAGCGGCACGCCCTCCCAGCGCGGCACGATATGGAAATGGACATGAAAGACGCTCTGGCCCGCCGCGGCGCGGTTGTACTGCTTGAGCAGGATTCCGTCCGGCTGAAGTGCCTTGTCCACCACCTTTGCCAATTTCTGCACCGTCGCCATCATGGCCGACAGCCCTTCCGGCGAAAGATCCAGAATGTCTTGCGCCGGCTCCTTGGGCACCACCAGCACATGGCCGTCGGCTTCAGGCATCACATCCATGAAGGCCAGGGTCTTGGCGTCTTCATAGACTTTCACGCTGGGAATTTCTCCGCGCAGGATCTTGGCGAAGATATTGTTGTTATCGTAGGGCATCACTTGTCCTTCCTGAACGGCGCATGCCGCCCCAACTCCGCGATATTTTCCGTCACCGCCGCTCGTTCAGACTCCAGGAACTCATCTACCGCCCGGGCCAGGCCTTTGTGGACGATGACATGGGCGCTATAGGTCTCCACCGGAAGATAGCCGCGCAGCAATTTGTGCTCGCCCTGGGCGCCGGCTTCAACTCTTTTCAAGCCCCGCGCAATGGCGAAGTCGATCGCCTGATAGTAACAGGTCTCGAAATGCAGGAAGGGCACATATTCCACCGCGCCCCAATTGCGCCCGAACAGCACGCCCTCGCCGAACAGGTTCAACGCGCCGGCGATGGCGCGCCCATCAAGCTTGGCCATCACCAGCAGAATCTGTCGCGACAGGCCCTGGCCAAGCCGCGAGAAGAAATCGCGGTTGAGATAGGGCGTGCCCCATTTGCGTCCGCCGGTGTCCATGTAGAATTTGAAGAACAGGTCCCAATGCGCCTCGGTGATGTCAGTGCCGGTCAGCCATTCGAAGGTGACGCCGGCCTCGCGCACGCTGGCGCGCTCCTTGCGCAAGGTCTTGCGCTTGGCAGATGACAATTCGCCCAGGAATTGATCGAAGCTCTTATACCCGTGATTTTCCCAATGGAATTGCTGGCCGGTCCGCAACAGGTAACCGGCCTCACCGGCCGCCCGCCATTCCTCACGCGTAGGAAAGGTGATGTGCAGGGAGGAGGCGCCGATCTGCCTGACCGCGCCCGCGGCGGTCCGCAGCAGCCGATCGCGAGCCTCTGCCGTCACGGTCAGAAGCCGCCTTCCGGTCACCGGTGTGAACGGCACCGCGCACTGCAATTTGGGATAATAATCGCCGCCCGCCCGTTCCAGCGCATCGGCCCAGGCTTGGTCGAAGACATATTCGCCATAGGAATGGTTTTTCAGGTACAGCGGCATGCATGCGTCATCCATAAGGAGATGCGCGGGCTGCCAGCCGCTCTTGGCCGAGGCTGAGCCGGATTCTTCCAGCGCGGCAAAGAATTCGTATGTCGTGAAGGGATGCGGCTCGGCCAATCCCGACGGATTGGCAAGTTGGTTCCAACGCGCGGCGCCGATCTCTGCGGCGCTGGCGACAAGCCTGGCGGTGCCTTTTGCCGTCACTGGATCTCGAAAATGGCGTCCACTTCCACCGCCACGCCGCGCGGCAGGGACCCCATGCCCACTGCGGCGCGCGCATGCTTGC
>DATHLY010000026.1:0-3350 GCA_035487655.1 Rhizomicrobium sp.
CTCTGCTGCGCGCCGCTATCGCGGGCGGCAAGCCGCTGCTGGCGATCTGCCGGGGTTTCCAGGAATTGAACGTGGCATTGGGCGGCAGCCTGCATCAGCATCTGCACGAACTCCCCAGCCGCATGGATCATCGGGAGCCGCAGGATGTTTCGCGCGAGGCGGAATATGCCCCTGCCCATGCCGTCAAATTCGCGCCTGACGGCCTTCTGGCCCGGTTGTCCGGCCTGGAACAAGCGATGGTCAATTCTTTACATCACCAGGGCGTAGATCGGCTGGCGCCAAGCCTCAAAGCGGAAGCGCATGCGCCTGATGGCCAGATCGAGGCGGCCTCGCTGCCGCAAGCAAAGGCCTTTCTCTTGGGCGTGCAATGGCATCCGGAATGGGCCTTTGCCCAAGATCCCCTCAGCCGGGCGATTTTCGCAAGCTTCGGAGCGTCCCTGTGATGCCCCACTCATTTACAGCATCCTAAGAAATTCCTGACAGGGTCTGGTCCCGACATTTTCGGTGCTCCATGTCGTTGCCGGCCCGCCTCTTGGGCTTTGCCTTCACCAATGCCGATTTCCTGTTCGAGATGGACACGGAAGGCACCATCCTGTTCGCCGCCGGCGCCGCCAACGACCTGGTCAAGGAAAACGGTGATGCGCTGATCGGCAAGCCCGCCGGCAAGTTGTTCAAGCCTTCGGAGGGCATCAAGTTCGCCACCTTCGCCAAGGCGCTGAGGAGCGGCGACCGCGCCGGTCCCTTCAAGCTGACGCTCGCCACCGGCGCCGACGCCAATCTCGCCATGTTCCGGCTGCCGGAAAACGGCTCCAACATTTCCTGCACGCTGGCGCGCCCCGGCACGCGCGCGCCCAGCGCGGCCATAGATCCCAAGACGGGGCTTGCGTCGCGCGAAGGCTTCATGGCGGCAGCCGAAAAGGCTGGCGACCGCGATGCCCTCACCCTGGTCCATGTTCCCGGCCTTCCCGAGCTTTGTGCCCAGCTGCCGCCCGATGGCGCCCAGGCCCTGTTGCAACGCATCGGCGACAGCATCAAGACCGCCGGCGCCAGCGCGACGGGCCGGCTTTCCGATTCCAGCTTTGGCGCCCTCGCGCCCGCCACCGGCGGTGCCTTGAACATTGCCGGCAGGGTCAGCGATGCGATCGCGGCCGCACACTTGACGCCGCCCAAAATCGCGGAAACCCGGCTGGGACTGCAGGGCTCGGACTTGACCCCGGAACAGCGCCTGTTGTCGATGCGCTATGTCATCGATCGCTTTGCCGAGAAGGGCAAGATCGAGGCGGGAAATGTCGATATCGCGGCCATTTTTTCCGGCATGATGGAAGAGACGCAGCGGCGCCTGGCCATCATGACCAAGACGGTGGGCGAGGGGGCCTTCGAGATCGCCTATCAGCCAATCTCGGATCTCGTCACCGGCAAGATCTCTCACTATGAAGCCTTGGCGCGCTTTTCCAATCCGGAAGGGACACAGGCGACGGTGGCCTTCATCGAGGCCTTGGGCATCGCCAATGCTTTCGATCTTGCCGTGGCGAACAAGGTTCTCAGCCTGGTGGAACAGCGGTCCGGCGCCCATATCGCCTTCAATGTCTCCGGCACGACCATTGCCTCGCCTTCGAGCTTCGGCATGCTGGCCGCGATACTTGCCAAGGGCCGCAAGATGGCTTCGCGCATTCTGATCGAGGTGACGGAAACCGCTGCCATCACCGACATGGAGAGCGCCGCCAAGGCGATCGGCGCTCTGCGCGAGATGGGTTACCGGGTGGGACTGGACGACTTCGGCGCAGGCAGCGCCTCGATCCATTACCTGCACGCCTTCCAGGTGGACTTTGTGAAATTCGATGGTGCCATGATCAAGAAGATCGGAAGCTCCAAGCGCGACGATGCGCTCTTGGCTGGTTTGGCCAAGCTCTGCGGCGAGATGGGCGTCATCACCATTGCCGAATGGATAGAAAGCGAGGCAATGGCCAAAGCCGCGCGCGAGATGGGATTCCATCAGGGCCAAGGCAAATGGCTGGGAGCGCCGCTCAAGGAATTCCCGCTTGAGCCCGCCGCGGTCGGCAAGCGCAAGGGCGTTACGGAGAGTTGGGGGTGAGGGTGAGGAGCGGTTCGCCGCGCCCTAGCGCGGCGGACAAAACGATCCAGTGGATCGTTTTGAGCGACGAACGCCGCGAGCTTGGGCGAGCGGCCGGGCCGACCCCGCCCAAGAGATTGCGACAAGGAGCGAAGGGCTACGCCGCGCCTCCCTCGCTTCGCTCGAAGAGGGGCAAGCTTTTCTAGGCTCGCTGCGCTCACAGAAAAGCTAAGCCAGCTAAAGCAAGCGGCCTGGCATTTCCAGGGATCCGGCACCCGGGCTTTTCTTGGGTTCCGGAACCCCAGAATCGGGCAATTTCGACGCAAAACGATTATGACAGAAATAGCACTGTCATTATAATTCTGTCAGGTGGCCGAATTTTCTTGAAAACTGTTGCATCTTTGCATAGTTTAGAAACTGAAGAGGTTGGAGCTGCTGGCACTGCCCCCCGCTCGCTTTCAGCTCCCCTCTTCGCTGGGGTAGCCGGTCATCCCCTCCCGGCCGCTCCGCGCGCTATTGAAGCGCATTTGCCCCTGGCCCCCCGGCCGGGGGCTTTTTTTTAGTTTAAAGCCGGAACGGACACCCGCCTCAGCGTCAGACTGATGCGTCCCCCGCCCGGCAACAGGCGTGCCCCGCGCCCGAAGGGCGCAATCAAACAGAGACGCGCCTCAGTGTGAGACTGATGCGTCCCCCGCCCGGCAACAGGCGTGAAGTTCCGGGGCGGATGCGGTCTATGCCGTGATAGGCGAGGCGGGCGCTGCCCCCAAAGGCAATGACGTCGCCCGAACCCAGGGGCAGGCTGACGGTCGTGCCGGCCCTGGCCGTGCCGCCGATGCGAAACAGGGCTTCATCGCCCAGCGACACGCCGATCACCGCTGCACTGACATCCTTCTCGTCGCGATCCTGGTGCAAGCCCATCTTGGCGTTCGTACGGTAGAAATTGACTAGGCAGCACTCCGGCTCAGGCTGTGGATTGATCTCACGCCACAGTTCCAACAGCGCTTTGGGGATGGCGGGCCAGGGCGCGCCCGTCACCGGATGTGCAGGCTGATAGCGATAGCCGTCTTTGTCCGACACCCACCCCATCGTGCCATAATTGCTTTCCTCCACCGAGAACGGCTTGGCTGAACCTGGCATCGCCGGACGATAGAGGGGCGCCTGTTTCAACTTCTCCATCACCTCATCCAGCAAGTGCCTTTGTTGCAGCGGCGAAAATCTCTCGCGCCACAGACATATGCCGGGAGCAATGACGAGCCCGGCTACCACTGAAAGGGCGAAC
>DATHLY010000027.1:0-2662 GCA_035487655.1 Rhizomicrobium sp.
AAGCTCTCAAGTCGCTGTCAATAAATAGCTTTTACCACCGCCAACACCGAGAGCCGCGCCGTGGCCCAGGCAATAAGAGAGGTGGCTATCGGCACGGCGACAAGCCAGGGAAATTCGATCCATCTCAGCGACAGAGGCGGCAGGAAAGGCACGGCCTCGACACCGAACACTTCCAGCCCGCCGGCGCCCAAGAAGAACAAAGCCGCGCACAAAGTGCCCAAGGCGGCGGCAACCATGGCCGAAACGAAATAATGCCATTCCACGGCGCGGGCGATGAAGGCGGGCAGGGCTCCCATCTGATGCAGCAGCGCCACCATTTCATGATGCGCGTCCAGGCCGGCGCGGGTGGCGAAGGACACCGCCGCGGCGGTGGCGACGGCGATCAACAGCAGGATGCCATAGGCGGAAAAGCGCACCGCGTCCGCCAAACCTCGCAGCCTTGCCATCCAGCGGCGGTGATCGTCGACGCTGGCATGGGGCGCGGCTTGCTTCAGCCGCGCCTCAAGCTTGTCCACATCCACATCTTCGCCTGGGGTGACGGCGGCATCGATCAGACGGGGCAGGGGAATGCCCGACACCGCGCCATCCTTGCCGATCCAAGGCTCCACCAGGGCGTTGATTTCCGCGTCCGACAGAAGCTGCGCATGGGCGATGCCGGGGGTCGAAGCCAACACCGAGAGCGCGGCCCGGGTCTCCCCCTCCAGGCCCACACGCGGATCGCCCTCTTCCGGCGGCATCACCTGCACGGTGATGCGATCTGCCAAGCCACTCTGCCAGCCATGGGCGGCGCGCGTCGCCACCAGGGAGGCGCCCAGCGCCAAGGCCGCCAGGAACGCCATCACCGCGATGACGAAATCCAAAGGCGCTGCGCCCTTGTCGCGCGGCAGGACATAGGTGGCCCTCTCACGCATGATGTTCACGCATGGCTCATACCGGTGCTCGCATTTCCACCAACCGGCCTTCGATCAGCCGCATTTCGCGCGCCCGGGTGGATTCGATCAAGGCGCGATCATGGGTGGCGATCAAAACGGTGGTGCCCAGGCGGTTGAGTTCGGCAATCAGCCGGATCAGGCGTGCGCCCATCTCGGGATCGACATTGCCGGTGGGTTCGTCCGCAATCAGCAAGTCAGGCCGCGCCACAACGGCACGCGCGATGGCGACCCGCTGCTGCTCGCCACCGGAGAGCGTGGGGGGCCTCGCATTCATACGGTCTCCCAACCCCACCCAGGTCAAGAGTTCGTTCACGTCATAGGAAAAATCGCTCACCCGCTTGCCCGCGAGCCTGAGTGGCAATGCCACGTTTTCGAAGACGGAAAGATGGTCCAGAAGGCGGAAATCCTGGAACACCACGCCGATGCGTCGGCGCAAAGCCGGCAGGTCACGGCGCCGGGCCGTGGCCAACTCGGCTCCGAACAGGGTGATCAGGCCGCGGCTTGGCGGCTCAGCGACATAGATCAGCTTCAACAGGGTGGTCTTTCCGGCGCCCGAAAGGCCGGTGAGGAAGGTGAATGACCCCGGCTCCAGCGAGAAACTGACGTCGCGAAGCACCTCAGGGCCGGAGCCATAGCGCATGCCGACATTTTCGAAGCGAACCATGTGGCGAACATACCGCTATTTTTCGGGGAGAATAGGCCCGTGGCCCGTGCGCCGCTCGGGGTGCGCACAAAAATCCTGCACCGCTTGCGGTGATGGACGGCGGCGCCTATTTTCGCTCGATATTTCCACAGGCCGCGCATGATTCTTACCTGTCCCTCTTGCGGCACGCGTTATTCGGTTGACGCGGCCAAGTTTCCCCCGACCGGGCGCAATGTGCGCTGCGCCAAGTGCGGCCACAGCTGGCACCAGGCGGGCGAGGCGCCGGAGCCTGCGGAAGCATCCGCGCCGGTTTCCGGACAACCGCCTGGAAAGGCTTTTGGGCCGGAGGCTCAAGAAGCGCCGCGTCCGCCTGCCGCCGTTTCCGATGATGCGGCCTCGGTCGCCGCTGCCTTTGCACCCGAGTCGGCGACCCGCAGTTTTGGACCCGCCACGGTCGAGGAAATGCCGCGCAGCTCCCTGGGGCCCAAACTTGCGGTCGTGGCCGGTTGGGTCGGATTGATCGTGGTGGTTCTGCTGATCGCCTTTGCCGCGGTGCGCTACCGCCAGGATATCGCGACCATTTGGCCGCAATCGGCCGGCGTCTATTCCAGCCTGGGGCTGCGTGTGAATGCCAGCGGCATCGACTTCCGCCAAGTCGAGTATCGCCGCGAGAGCGAGGACGGCCAGGTGGTGCTGGCCGTGTCCGGCCAGATCGTGAATGCGGGCTCTCGCGAATTGCCGGTGCCGCAGACCGTGCGCGTTACCTTGAGCGACGCCAGCAATCACGAACTTTATCACTGGACCTTCAAACCCAATGCCCAGGTTCTGGCTTCCGGCCAGTCGATCAAGTTCGTCACACGGCTTGCCAGCCCTCCGGCGGCGGCACGCCACCTGGAAGTGCGCTTCGCCAAAGACGGACCATGAGCGCGCCCGAGATTCTCTTTTCCGCCGAGCAAATTCAGGAACGGGTGCGCACCATGGCGCGAGCCATTGCGCGCGCGCCGCTGGTGCCCGATATCGCCATGCCGGTGCTGGTGGGTGGCTTTGTCTTTGCCGCCGACCTGCTCAGGGCGCTCTCTTGGGAAGG
>DATHLY010000028.1:0-3412 GCA_035487655.1 Rhizomicrobium sp.
TGCAGGCCACCACCGCGCCGCTGCCGCCGCCCATTCCGGATTATGAAGCGAAAGTGGACCCACAGCGCCTGGCTTTGATCCGGAATTCGCTCCGCCATTCCTTGGTGGGCGCGGCGGACACCGTCGCCAAGGGGCTTTCCGCGTTCATTGCGCGCTATCGGCCGGATGAGGTCATCGCCACGGCGCAGATCTTCGACCACGCCGCGCACATGAAGTCGCTCGAGATACTCGGTCGGCTGTCCGCGCCCGCCCGCGCGTAAGGCTGGAGCAGGCGGCTAGCGGGGCCGTAGCGGCGGGTTCGGCACCGGCATTGGTGGCACCGGCAGCGGTGGCGGAGGATTGATCGCAGCCTGGCCCGCCTGCATATCGGCAAAGGGCGCGGGCGAGCCGTAGGGGTCATAGGTTACTGTGCCAAGGGTCGCAGGCTTCACGGCCATGGTGCCGCCCGGCTCGTTGGCATAGGGCTGGCCGTTGGGATTGCCTTCGGGCCCCGCGCGACCGGGCAAGGATAGAGCTGTGAGGGTGATGGCCGCCAGGAGGGCGGCGCTGATTGGAAATTTCATCGTTTCATTCCGTCTCAATGTCCCAGGAAAAGAAATATCGCATGAGATTCCGGGTTCCGGCTACCCTTGCCGGGCCCCGATGGCAGCGCTTTAATGTCCACAAAACACGTCAACATTTCAGGGGGAATTGATGAAACGCCTTGTTTTCGCGCTGACATTTGCAGCGCTGCCCGCAGCCGCCCAGGCACAGCCGCCCACGCTCGCATCGACTCAAGCCCCAGCGACGCCGCCGGCCTATAACGCGGGCGGCTTGCCGCGCACGCCGACCTACAACACGGTCGAGGGCCAGCCGATCGACAGCCGCACCCCGGAAAAGAAAGTGGACACGCGGCAATTTCCCGAACAGACCCGCGCCCCTTATCATCATGCCACCGATTTCAGCGTGACGGTGCTGACCGACAAGTTGCATGCCAGTTGGGCCAGTGCGCTCCTGCCCAGCGGCAATATCCTGGTGACCGAGCGCCTGCCGGGCGCCTTCCGCATTGTGGGCAAGAATGGGCCCTCGGACCCGCTCAAGGGTCTTGAGGGGCTGCATGTTTCAACACCGATGACGGGCCTGTTGGACGTGGTGCTGGATCCCAACTTCGCCAGTAACCACACCATCTACTTCACCTACTTCGAATATCTGGACAAGATCGTCTTCAACACTGCCATCGCCCGCGCCGTCTTGGATGAGAATGCGCTCGCCATCCGCGACGTGAAGGTGTTGCTCAAGACCCTACCATTCGCGCCCAACGATCAAACCTTGGCGGCCGGCACCAAGACTGGCGGGCGCATTGCGATCGGCGCCGATGGCTATCTCTATTTCACCATCGGCGACCGCGACAATGCCGGTGTCCGGCCCTGGCCGGTGGCGCAATATTTCGATACCCATCTGGGTAAGGTGCTGCGCATCACCAAGGATGGGGCGCCTGCGCCGGGCAATCCTTTCATCGGTCAGAAAGGCGCGCTGCCCGAGATATGGGCCATCGGGCTGCGCAGCCCGGAGGGACTGGCCTTCGCGCCTGACGGGCAACTGTATGAGGTGGAGCATGGCCCGCGCGGCGGCGATGAATTCAATCTGATCAAGAAAGGCGCCAATTACGGCTGGCCGATCATCAGTCACGGCATCGACTATCCCGGCAAGCCCATCGGCGATGACCAGGTGGCCAAGGCGGGCATGGAACAACCTGTCTATTTCTGGTCGCCCTCCACCGCGCCGGGCGGATTGGCCTTCTACAAGGGCAAATCCAAGGCCTGGGCCGGAAGCGTCTTTGTCGGCATGCTGAACGGGCGCCAGTTGGACCGCATCAAACTGGTCAATGGCAAAGTCGTGGAAGAAGAAGCCCTGCTGACCGACATGAAGCAGCGGTTCCGCGATGTGCGGATGGGCAGCGACGGCGCGCTCTATGTCATGACGGACTCGGGCGGCACCGCCATCACCGAAACCACGCCGGCGACGGGACAACTGCTCAAGCTGGTGCCCGCGAATTAGTCGGGCTGTTCGAAATCTTTGATTTGAATCGCGTCAAAAAACGTGTCATGGCCCGCGAATGCGGGCCATCCAGATGACACCAGCGTTTCTCTTTCAAGAGAATCGCAAACCCAACTGGATGGCCCACACGGAGTTTACACTCCGGCCGCGCTTCGCGCGGACCGGGGTGGTGGGCGATGACATCTTGCTTTTTAATCTCCATGGAGTACAGGCGTTAATCCCCATCCGTCCTCGGCCCGCCGCGTCGCGGTTTCCGGCGCAGCCTTCGACTCACGAGTGACGTTACTGCCCCGTGCCCGATGGCAGCACCGGAGGAGGGGTGGCGATGGGCGCATAGCCCCATGTGGGCGGCGGAGACGGCGGCTGATTATTGCGCAGCGGCAGGGTCAGGACGTTGCTCAAGCCCTGGACCGGATTGATCACCGGAAATGGCACAGAGGGTGTGTTCTTCTGGCAGGTCTGGCCATAGGGGCACACTACTGTGGGTTGCGCAGTAGCAACAGCCGTGGCGGCAAGTAACAGGGTCAGGACCAATACCGGTCTCATAAGGTTAAAACGCTCTTCTCTGAGCACCGTTGCTCAACGTTCGGTGAAATGGAACTGCGCGCCCGCCCGAATGCCGGCCGGCCAGCGCGACGTCACCGTCTTCAGCTGCGTATAGAAGTGTAGCGCTTCCGGCCCGTAAACGCCATGCGACCCGAACATGGAGGATTTCCAGCCGCCAAAGCTGTGATAACCCACCGGGACCGGGATGGGCACGTTGATTCCCACCATGCCGACCTGAATGCGGTCGGCGAAATCGCGGGCCGCATCGCCATCGCGGGTGAAAAGCGCGGTGCCATTGGCGAATGGATTGGCGTTGATCAACCCAACCGCGTCTTCGTAAGCCTTGGCGCGCACCACCGAAAGTACCGGCCCGAAAATCTCGTCGCGATAGACGCGCATCTGAGGCGTGACGCGATCGAGCAGGGTACCACCAAGCCAGAAACCATTTTCATAGCCTTGAAGCTTCAGCCCGCGGCCGTCCACCACCAGCTCGGCGCCTTGGGCGACGCCGGAGTCGATGTAAGAAGAGACCTTGTCGCGATGGGCGCGGGTCACCAAGGGGCCCATTTCCGCAGCCGGATCGGTGGCCGGCCCGATCTTCAATGCCTGCACGCGGGGTTTCAATTGGGCGACCAGCGCGTCGGCGGTTTTGTCGCCAACCGGCACGGCGACCGACACGGCCATGCAGCGCTCGCCCGCCGAGCCGTAGCCTGCTCCCAACAAGGCGTCCGCGGCTTGGTCGAGATCGGCGTCGGGCATCACCACCAGATGATTCTTGGCCCCGCCCAGCGCCTGCACGCGTTTTCCGTTCGCGCAGCCGCGCGCATAC
>DATHLY010000029.1:0-3146 GCA_035487655.1 Rhizomicrobium sp.
CATCAGGCCGCCGCGCTTCTGCCCCGGGTCGCCATTCACCGCGCGCAAAAGGTCATCGGCCGCGACACCGTCTCCAGCATGCAATCGGGTGTCTATTGGGGCTATGTCGGGCTGATCACCGGCCTGATCAACGGCATCAAAAAGGAATATGGCCGCCCCATGACCGTGGTGGCGACGGGAGGACTGGCGCATCTTTTCCACCCCGACATTCCGGCCATCGATCACGTCGATCCCGACCTTACCATGCGGGGGCTGATGCTGATCCACGCCAGCAACGCCAAGAAATAATGGCAAGCAAAAAGGACCGTTTCGCGCCCCAAGACGAACTGGTCTTCCTGCCCTTAGGGGGTTCGGGAGAGATCGGCATGAACTTCAATGCCTATGGCTTTGGGCCACGCGACGACCGCCAGTGGATCATCGTGGATTGCGGCGTGCTGTTTGGGCGCGAAGCGCATACGCCGGGCGTGGATTTGATCATGCCCGATATCCGCTATTTGGCGGAGCAGCGAGAGAATGTGCTGGGCATCATCGCCACCCATGCCCATGAGGACCATATCGGCGCCATCGCGCTTCTCTGGCCGTCCCTGCGCTGCCCGATCTACGCCACGCCCTTCACCGCGCGTCTGATCGCGGGAAAGCTGGAAGAGGCCGGATTGTCCCAGAAGGTGCGGGTGAAGGACGTGCCGGTGGGCGGGCAATTGACACTCGGACCCTTCACCCTGGATTTCATTTCCATTACCCATTCGATCCTGGAGCCCAACCTCTTGGCCATCCGCACGCCGCTGGGCGTGGTCGCCCATACCGGCGACTGGAAGATCGATCCCGATCCGCTGCTGGGCGAACAGACGGATACACAAGCGCTGGAGAGGCTGGGCAACGAAGGCGTGCTGGCCTTGGTATGCGACTCCACCAATGCGTTGGTGCCGGGCACCTCCGGCTCGGAAGCGGAGGTGCGCCAAACCCTGATTCAATTGGTCGGAACGCTTAAGGGCAGGGTGGCGGTGACGGGCTTTGCCTCCAATGTGGCGCGGCTGGACACGGTTGCGCGGGCCGCGAAAGCCCATGGCCGCCGTATCGCCCTGGTGGGCCGCTCGATGCAAAAGATGGTCGAAGCGGCGCGGGACACCGGCTATCTGAAGGATTTTCCACCGGTGCTGGACGAAACGGAAGCCGCCGACCTTCCGCCGCACAAAGTGCTTTATATGTGCACCGGCAGCCAGGGCGAGCCGCGCGCCGCACTGGCCCGCATCGCCAACGACAGCCATCCCCATGTGCAGTTGGGCGAGGGTGATACAGTGATCTTTTCCAGCCGCGTCATTCCCGGCAACGAACTCGCCATCTTCGAGATTCAGAACAAGCTGGCCGCGAATGGCGTCGAAGTCCTTACGGTGGAAGACCATTATGTTCATGTCTCCGGCCATCCCTGCCGCGATGAGCTGGCGCAGATGTACCGCTGGATCCGCCCCCAACTGGCCTTGCCGGTGCATGGCGAGATGCGCCACCAGGTGGCGCATGCCAAGCTCGCCAAGCAATTGCAGGTGCCGCAGGCCTTCGTGCCGGAGAACGGCCAGCTTTTCCGCTTGGCGCCGGGCCGGCCCGAACTGATCGATGAAGTGCCCGCGGGCCGCGTCCATCTGGATGGGCGGGTACTAGTGGGAGAGGGCGAAGGGCTGGCGAAAGACCGCCGCGCTATGGGCTTTGCCGGGCTGCTGGTGGTGTCGCTGGTGTTGGACCGCAAGGGCCGCGTCGCGGCCCCGCCCACCGTGCTGGGCGAAGGCATGCCGGAGCCGGTCGAGGAAGCGGTCTTGAAGGCGGTGGAAGAGACGCTGGACCGCAACAAGAAAAGCGATCCCGACGATCTGGCCGAGAATGTGCGCCGCGCCGCCCGCCGCGCCGCGCAAGAGGCCTGGGGCAAGAAGCCCATCACGCGCGTGCTGGTAAACGAGCTGTGAGCAAGCGGAACGCCTTTTTCCCCCTCCCCCTGCGGGAGGGGGCAAATCGTTCGAGCGAAGCAAGAACGATTTGGGGGAGGGGTAGATTGCCACATTCCCCCTCCCCCGATCCGCATACGCTTGGCGCAATCGTCTCGCCCCCTCCCGCGAGGCGAGGGGGAACATTCGCTTCGCCGTTTGCGCGAATATGGAGTGAGGGCACGCGCCCATGACTATCGCCCACGGCCTGCATTATGTCGTCTTGTTCAGCGCCTATGCCGTGCTGTGGTTTCTCTGTCTGTTCTGTCTGTTGCCGGTGGGACTGGGCAGCGAGCGCGATCCGGAAAGCGGTGCGCCGCTCAATCCGATGCTGATGAGGAAGGCGCTAATCGCCAGCGTCATAGCCGCGGTTCTGTGGGTGGTGTTCTACGCGGCCATCGGTTTCGGTTGGCTGGAACTGTAAGCCGGGACCAAAACAAAAAGGCCGGAGCGGTTGGCTCCGGCCTTTTGATTTCTCCCCGAACTTGGCCGTTCTGTCGCGGTCACGTTCTTTTATGGGTTGGCTTGATATAGTGGTTTTCGGCCTCTGTCACGACATAATTGGGATTATTGCGGTGCAACATAAGCAATTTAATTTCGTATGGCGGGGAACAAAAATGGCGGCGCTCGTATTGCCGCTTCTTATGGCCTTGCCGGTGCTGGCCGGCTCAATTGTCCAACCCTCCAAGCCCGATCCCTTGCTGGATGCCGGTCCAACCGCGCCCTGCGCCGCAGGCGTGGACTATGCGGCGGGGATCGATGCCAACGGAAATGCCGTGA
Organism: Rhizomicrobium sp.; assembly: GCA_035487655.1. Classification (GTDB taxonomy): domain Bacteria; phylum Pseudomonadota; class Alphaproteobacteria; order Micropepsales; family Micropepsaceae; genus Rhizomicrobium. The sequence goes on from DATHLY010000029.1 coordinate 2,751, forward strand.
CTCCGGCCGATGTGGCGGCCCGTCCGGTGCCTTTGCCCGATACCATTGCCATTCCGATCGCGCGGAATGGGGTGGGGGCAGGACAGACTTCTGATCAGGGTGGGGGGCGGCGGCAACAGGGTATTCCAACGAATAATTCCATCAGTCCTGACAATGCGTCAAACCGGGACAGCGCCTATGTCGCCCTAGATGGCAGGAAGTTGGAGCCGCTGCTCAACCCGCCACCTTGCGGTGCTGTGAATTAGTTTCGGAAGCCGAGGATTTTACGGCATCCTTTAAATGGCCAGTAACCGGCGGCCCCCTAGCATTGTTGCAGACCATACATTCATGCGCGCAGGGGCGTGACGATGTTCCAGGATAGTTGGACCCTTTACGACGACGAGCCCACGCATCCCA
>DATHLY010000030.1:0-2500 GCA_035487655.1 Rhizomicrobium sp.
TGCTCTTGATGGCGATGGTCTCGATGGGCTTCGATCGCGGCTTCCAGGATCCCGCGGTCTCGCTCTGGATGGTGATGTTGGGCGTGCAGAGCCTTCCCTATCTCGCCACCATGGTGACGGCGCGCATTTCGGCGCGTTCCAACCGCACCACTGGCGCCTTGCCGGCCGAGGCGGCCAAGCTGCCCCAGGCGGCGTAGTTTTTCCTCTCCCCTTGTGGGAGAGGACGCAAAATCTCGCGCTTAGCGAAGCGTTAGCGGAGCTAAGCGCTTAGATTTTGCTGGTGAGGGGTGGGATTTATCCTGACTCACCCCTCGCCTGAAAAATCAATGGGTTGAGCGTCGCTAGCGCTCCGCTAACCCAATGATTTTTCTTCCTCTACGGGGCGCGCTTGGCCGCGCGCCCGTCCTTCGGACCCACAAGGGGAGAGGATGGGCCAGCGGGCTAAGGTGGCAGGACCAGAAATTCGCCCTATATTAGAACTTCGGCCCTGGAGTTGATCGCCGTGATGACGTTCATCCTGTTCCTGTTCGTGATGTACTGGCTGCCCACCCTTGTCGCCATCTTGCGGCAGACCCATTCGGCGCTGGGCGTGGCCATGCTCAACTTCTTCCTGGGCTGGACGGTGATCGGCTGGATCCTGGCCCTGGTCTGGGCGCTGGCCGCCACCAACAGCCCGCACGTCATCGTGATCGAGAACGGCCGGGTGGTACGCCCCTAGGAGGGTCCGTCCTGATATTGAGAGGCTGGGATGAGGCCAGATACGATAGGCGCGCTTGCCGGTGCCACGTTTGTTTGGCTTGTGGCGCTGCCCACCCAAGCCGCCAACCAATCCCATACCGACCAGTCCTATGGCGACAAGTCTCTCGGCGCCGTGTTCGCAATTTGCCGGGTAGAGGCCCGTGCAGAGCCTCATGACGCGAATCGAACCATCTTGATTCAGACCGGCATGGGCGATGGCGGCTTCCCCATCGCCACCGTCGATCCCAAAGCACAGCAGTGGTTCAACTACGGAATCAAGATGTTCCACGCCTTTTATCACGACGATGCCAGACGGGCGTTCGACAATGCGGTTGCGGCCGATCCCCATTGCGCCCTGTGCCTGTGGGGCCAAGCCCTGTCTCGCGGCGCGGTGATGAATTTCGACGCCGAAGAGGCCGACTTCAAATCGGCCCTGGAGATCGCCAAACGCGCGCAAGCCCAGGCGCGGTCGCCACGGGACAAGCTGCTCATCGCGGCCTTGGTGCACCGATATTCCCGGCCGCAGGATGCCGCCGCGGAGCGCGATTTCGCCGCCGACCTGCTCAAGGCGGACACAACGGCCGCAACGCCCGACCTGCAATTGCTGGCCGCCGAAGTCGTGCTGACGGAACGGCGGCGGGGCAACACGCAGTCTCCGGAAGCCCTCGCGCTAGCCTCGCAGGCCGTAGCGCTGATCGAGCCGGTGCTGGCCAAGGCGCCCGACAACACCGCGGCCATCCATTACTATATCCACGCCACGGAAGTCGCCGGACATGCGCCAACGGCGCTGCCTTATGCGGAAAAGTTGGCGGCGCTCGCCCCCAATGCCAGCCATTTGATCCATATGGCGGCGCACACCTATTACCATGTGGGCCGTTATGAGGATGCCGCCACCATCAACGCCTCGGCAATGCGCACCGACGCCGACCATCTGACGCAAACCAAAACCGCCGGCGGGCTGACAGGCGCCTTTTATTACGAACACAATCTGAATTTCGGCATGGCCGGTGCGCTGATGTCCGGCGACCGGGCGCTAGCGCTGAAATTCGCCGATCATCTCCACCGCGCTTTTCCGGAAAAGGACTTCGGCAAGGACGGCATGAGCTATGACGAAGGGCGGCGGTTCATCATCTACGCCCGTTACGATCCGGCGCGCATGCTGTCACTGCCGGAGCCTGCGGGGGAGGGTCCGGAAACGCTTAGTTTCTATCACTATGCGCGGGGTGAGGCCTTTGCGGCCCTGGGCGATGCCAAATCGCTGGCGATGGAAACGGAAAAAATCAGCGGCGACGACCGGGTAATGAAGATCGCCCGGCAAGTGCTGGCTGGCCGCCTTGCCATGTTGCAGCACCGGTTCGCCGACGCGGCACATGCGTTCGAACAGGCTGTGGCGGAACAGGACGGATATTCACCCAACGCCTGGGACCCGCCGCCCTGGTGGTACCCGGTGCGCCGCAGCGCCGCCGCGGCCTGGCTGGCGAATGACCAGTTCGCCAGGGCCGCGGAGGCGGCCCAGAAGAGCTTGGCGGCATGGCCATCCGACCCCTTGACTTTGCTTGTTCTATCCAAGGCCAATGATGGTCTTGGCCATCATGAGGATGCCCGCCGCTACGACGCGCAAGCTATTGGTCTATGGCTGGGCGATATTGCCAAGGTGAACGCCGCCACGATTTAGTTGGTTCATACAGCTAGCCAACTTAAAGGCGACTACAGCCGCAGCACCGGCGGGATCAACTTCCCCGGATTGAGGATATTCTTGGGA
>DATHLY010000031.1:0-5829 GCA_035487655.1 Rhizomicrobium sp.
GACTGGGGCTATGACGTTTCCGACTATGAAGGCGTCCATCCCGACTATGGCACTCTGGATGACTTCCACCGGTTGATTGAGGCTGCGCATGCGCGCGGCCTGAAAATCATTTTGGACGAGGTGTTGGCGCACACCTCCGACGAGCATGCCTGGTTCGCGGCCAGTCGCGATGGGGATGGCGACAAAAAGGACTGGTATGTCTGGGCGCCGCCAAGGGATGACGGAACTGTGCCCAACAACTGGCTGTCGGTCTTCGGCGGGCCGGCCTGGTCCTATCAGCCGGCACGGCGCGCCTACTATCATCACAAATTCCTTCGCCAGCAGCCCAAGCTCAATTGGATGAACGCACGGGCATGTGAAGCCGCGCTGAGCGTGCTGGACCTATGGCTGGAGCGCGGCGTGGAAGGCTTTCGCCTGGATGTCGCCAATGCCTTTCTGCATGACATGCATTTGCGTGACAACCCCGCCATTCCGGCCGGTGAACGCGGCAGCGTCGAATGGTCCGCCGCCGCCAACATGCAGCGGCATATCCACGATTCCAACCTGGAAGAGAATAGGGGCGTGCTGGATGTCATCCGCCGCCGTGTGGACGCCTTCGATGACCGCTTCGTGTTTGGAGAATTCTCCGAGGAATTCGAACGCTCCGGCTGTTACCTTCCGCCCGACAAGGGCCTGCACGCCGGCTACAATTTCGCCATGCTGGTGGCCAGCGATGCGGCCGCAATCCGCGCCCATCTCGAAACCTTGGCGCGTTTTCCCGATCATTGGCCGTGCATCGCCTTCTCCAATCATGACGTGATCCGCACCGCCACGCGTTTTGGGCCGGGCTCGGCAAAAGTCATGCTGGCGCTGCTGTGCGCCATGCGCGGCACCATCCTGCTCTATCAAGGCGAGGAGCTGGGCCTGGCGGAAGTCGAGCTTGGGCGTCACCAGCTCAAGGACCCGGTGGGCGACCTCACCTATCCCTTGTTCAAGGGTCGCGATGGCTGCCGCACACCCATGCCGTGGGACATCGGCCAACCCAACCTTGGTTTTACCGCCGGCTCACCCTGGCTGCCACTGGGACAGGCGCATCGCGCCTTGGCGGTCTCGCAACAGGACAAGGATCCCGCTTCCACGTTGAATTACCTTCGCCGGCTGATGCGGGAGCGGAAGGCCTGCCCCCATTTGCGCGATGGCGATCTCCAACTGTTGGACGCCCCTCTGCCGCTGATTGCCTTTGTCCGGGGCGGAACAGTTCTTTGTATTTTCAATCTCGGAGCGGAGGAGATGTGCTGGACATCACCCAGCGCGCGATCCCTGGACTTTGGGACCGGTCGGGTGGCCCAGGATGGCCAATTGCTAGTCCTGGCGCCGTTCAGCGCCACCTTCGGCTCGCTCTAAGGCTTTCAAGGCCGCTTCCAGCGGCAGCAGCACACAGACGTGCCGGCCGGCATGCTCCCTGATGCCATCGAACACGCCAAAGCCTTGAGGCGCAGGAGCGCCGCTCAAGAAGGCGCGAACTGAGGCGGCCAGCGCGGAAAGCTCATGCCGGTCCTTGCCCGGGGCCGTGGCGGCCAGGAGTGCCGCCGAGGCCTGGGTCAGGACACAGGCCTGCGTGGTGTGGGCAAGGGCCGTGATCCGGCCCTCGGCAAGCGCCAGCTCCACCGTCACCCGGTCGCCGCAGGCAGGGTTGTGCATGCTGGCCGTGGTGCTCGGCGCCGGCAGGTGCCCGGCACCCGTAGCATCGGCCGCCAGCCGCAACAGTTCGCGCTTATAGAGGGGGTCGTCCGTCATCGCTATTTGTTCAAACGCTACATCAAGGTCCAAGTCAAAGCCTTTGGAGTTCTAGCTGTTTTGAGCGAGGGGAGGGGGCGATGTAGCCGGGAGAAACTAAGCGCTGGCTGCAACCCGTGGGAGATGCATTCGAGCCCGCAGGCCGCCGCCCGGCCGGTTCTCCAGCTGGACAGCGCCGCCATGGCCCTCGGCAATGGCTTTGACCAAGGTCAGGCCCAAGCCAGTGCCGCCGGTCGCGACATTGCGCGAGCCTTCCAGCCGCACAAAGGGCTCGAATACCCGCTGGCGGTCATTTTCGGGAATGCCCGGACCTTCGTCCTCCACCAGCACTTCATAGCCGTCGCCGGTGTCGCTGATCCTCACATCCGCCCGGCGGCCATAGGCGACAGCATTCTCCACCAGGTTGCGCACGGCGCGTTTGATCTCGTTGGGGCGGCAGGAGATGGGGGCGGGGGCATGGCTCGCCCAGCTGACAGGCTCGCCCAACTCATCCAGATCGGTGCACAGGCTTTCCACCAGCGCCGACAGGTCCACCTGGCGGGGCGGTTCTCCGCCAGCGCCCTTGGCGGCAGCCAGCACCTGCTCGGTCAGGATCTGGAGTTCTTCGAGGTTGCGCATCAGGCCTTCGCGCAAGTCATCGTCGTCGATGAATTCCAGATTGATCCGCATGGCGGTGAGCGGTGTGCGCAGGTCGTGCCCAACCGCAGACAAAAGATGCCGCTGGCTTTCCAGGGTGCGCGTGACCTTCTCGGCCATGGCGTTGAAGGCAATGGCCGCATTGCGCACGTCGACAGGGCCCTCCTCATTGACATGCGGCGGAGCGCCGGACCCAACCGCGACCGCGGCAGCCGCCGTGGTGAGTTCCGACAAGGGCTGCACCACCCGGCGCGCCACCAGCGCCGCGCCCAGACTCGTCACCAGAATGGCCACGACCGCAGCAACAAACATTTCGACCGGCCATGGCGCGGGGGGGCGCACGAAGACTCCGCGCAGCATCGTGTTCTTGTCGATCGGCACCACCGCCATGATGGCGCGGTCGGAGGCGGCATGCGGCGGCAGCGCATCGGGTGGGAAGAACTCCAACGGCCGGTTGACCTGAACCGAGATCAGACTCTTGTGGGGCAGCTTGTCCGGCAGCATGTCGCCCAAATGGTTGGCGAGAAGCTGCTCGTCGCCGGTCATGGGCAGCGGCTTGTCCAGCACCGGTACCAGGACAAATTTCCATAACCGGCTGCTCATGGTGTTGATCACCACATGCCGCGTGGAACCGGGGATGGCGCTGAGGGTGGCGGCCACCGAAGCGGCGCGATCCAGCACGCGCTCATTGTTGGCGGTGGCGGTTTGTCGCTCATTGCCATATTCGAACCAGAAGGCGACGGCGATGTTGGAGAGGGCCACTGCCGCGGCTGTCACCACGATCAATTGCACCGCAAGCGTATTCGGCCAAAACCTGAAACGCATCACAGCCCTTTGCCTTCGCCGACCATCCGAATTCGGGAGACGGCAACGCCCCTAGTTCCGGCCGGCGCGCTCAGGCGTCCATTCGCTGTCGCTATGGACCCTGTGCGCTCAGGCCATTTCCGGATCCATCGCAAAGATGTATCCGCCTCCCCAGACGGTCTTAATATAACGCGGATTTTTCGGGTCCGGCTCGATTTTCTTGCGCAGCCGGCTGACATGGTTATCGATCGAGCGGTCGAACAAATCGGCATCGCGGCCCTTGGTCAAATCCAGAAGCTGATTCCTGGTTAGCGCGATCTTGGGCCGTTCCAACAGCGCCGACAAAAGCCGGAATTCACCAGATGAGAGCGGCATGGCGACCCCATCAGGACCGATCAATTCCCGCTGGCCGGTGTCCAGCATCCAGTCCCCAAACTTGACCCGCTCCGCGCCGGGAGGTTTTTGGCGCGGAGGCAAGGCCTGGGTCCGCCGCAGCACCGCGGCAACCCGGGCGATCAACTCACGCGGGCTGAAGGGCTTTGCGAGGTAGTCGTCGGCGCCCATCTCCAGCCCGATGATGCGGTCGACTTCTTCGCCCCGGGCGGTCAGCAGGATGACGGGAATCTGGGTGGTCTCGCGGATGGAGCGGCACAGCGACAGCCCGTCTTCGCCGGGCATCATGATGTCCAGCACCACCAGGTCGATGGCGGCACTTTTCATCACCTTGCGGGCGCTGGCGGCGTCCTGGGCCGTGGTGGCGCGGTAACTATGCTCGCGGAAATAGCGCGCCAGGGGCTCGCGAATGTCGCGCGCATCCTCGACCAAAAGGATGTGCGGCTTGGACTCTTCCTTGATCATGAGGCGCAATTTTGACGCCACGCTGTGCTCCATACAAACAGGGATTTGTCGCAAAGCCTGTCAGTACCTCCAGTGTCGGCGATTTGCGGCAAAAAAGAAAATGGCTCTTTGGCCTTCCCCTCGCAGGGAGCCGGCCGGGGCGCCGGGCGGATTGTTACAGTTCGGACAGTCGCTTGGCTGGAGGGGAGGGTCCTGGTTTCGGCCTTTCCCCAAGTCTGGGGCCCAAAAGTCCGCAGCTGGACCCCCTTTTCGGGGGAGTTCCTATGAGGCAAAATTGTGGCGAACTCTGCGAACGAGCGGAGACAGGGTGATGGAAGCCAGTGGTGGGGCACTGACCGTCAGCGGTCAGATCAAGTGGTTTGACGCCCATAAGGGCTATGGCTTCATCACGCCCTCATGCCCGTTGCGCGACGGCGGCGATATCCTGCTGCACCAGACTTGCGTGCGCCAGTCAGGTTTCCGCCAGGCGGTTGAGGGCGCCATGGTGGTGTGCGAGGCGGTGAAGGGCCCGCGCGGCATGCAAGCCAGCCGGATTCTGTCCCTCGACAATTCCACGGCGCAGGTGATGGTCCTGGGCGACGATCGGACGCCCCGCTATATCGCCGAACCGCATGGCCCCGCTTTCGAAGGAACGGTCAAGTGGTTCAATCGCGCCAAGGGCTACGGCTTTGTTTCCCGCGGCATCGGCACGCCGGATATTTTTGTCCATATGGAAACATTGCGCCGTTGCAATATCCGTGAATTGCAGGAGGGCCAAAAGGTCAAGGTCCGCGTCGGTGACGGTCCGAAGGGCGAACTGGTCGCCGACATTGCGGTTGTGGAACATTAAGCTGCCCATCCACCTCTCCGGCGTTGGATTTTCTATACCCGCCTGTGATAGTCGCTTTGCATGCGCATCCTGCTGTTCGGCATCCTGCTAGTGATTCCTCTGCCGCTGGCCGCGGCCGAGAAATGCCCCGTTCCCAAGACCCTCAACTTCGTGGCGGAAAGCATGATCCGCCGCGATACGCCCGGCTTCACCGAAGGATTGGAGGTGCATGACGGCGCGATCTACGAGAGCACCGGCAATGTCTTCGGCGATTCCCGCATCAACCGGATAGATCCCAAGACCGGCCATGTCACCGCGCTGATAAATGCGGGCAAAGGCTATTTCGGCGAAGGCATGACTTTTTTTGCGGGCAAACTCTATCAGATGACCTGGCGGGAGCATCGCGTCTTTGTCTTTGACCAGAACATGCACAAGCTGCCCGAACTTTCCAACCCGCGCGAAGGCTGGGGCTTGACCCACGATGACAAGGAATTGATCGCCAGCGACGGCTCCGCCCGGCTCTATTTTCTGTCGCCCCAGGATTTCAGCACGCGGCGCGTCCTCACGGTGCGGGATGGGGACCGCGAGGTCAGGAACATCAATGAACTGGAATATGTCCAAGGCGCGATCTGGGCCAATGTCTTTGAAAGCTGGCGCGTGATCCGCATTTCTCCCGTCACCGGCTGTGTCGAAGCACGCGCCGACCTTGCCCCCTTGCAGGCGATGATGACCACGATGGACCGCCAGGTGATTGGCTCCGACGATAATTTCGTCCCCAACGGCATCGCGTACAGCCCGGCCAGCGGGCGGTTCGCGTTAACCGGAAAATACTGGCCGATGCTGTTTACCGGCCGGTTTGTAGCCGGCAATTGAGGCCAACTGCACTCAAAATGGGGCCCGGTCTTGAAGGCTTCGGCCCCAGCGTGTAAGGCAGGCCCCGGCGACCG
>DATHLY010000032.1:0-2912 GCA_035487655.1 Rhizomicrobium sp.
CCCTGCCGTCATTGTCTCCTTCCTGGTAGCGGGCGCGATCTGCGCCTGTGCAGCGCTCGCCTATGCCGAGGTGGCGACCATGATCCCCGCTTCGGGCAGCGCCTATACCTATAGCTATGTCGTGCTGGGCGAGATCTTCGCCTGGGTTGTGGGCTGGAGCCTGATTTTGGAATATTCGCTGGTGGTGAGCGCCGTCGCGGTGGGCTGGGCGGGTTATGCCACCGGCTTTATCGCCTCGCTGGGGATGCCTATCCCGCTTGCCTTGGCTGCCGGGCCCTATGCGGGCGGTGTTCTCAACCTGCCGGCGATGGCGATCATCGCTGTGGTGGCCGGGCTTTTGATGGCGGGCACGCGCGAAAGTGCCACCATCAATGCCGCGCTTGTAATTGTGAAGATTGTGGCGCTGCTGATTTTCATCGCCGTGGCGCTGCCCCATTTCAACGCCGCCGCCTATCACCCCTTCATGCCCTACGGCTTTGCCGCTCACGCCGATGGCGACGTCAAACGCGGGGTGATGGCCGCCGCTGCGATCATCTTTTTCGCCTTTTATGGCTTTGACGCGATTTCAACCGCGGGAGAGGAAACCAAAAATCCAGGCCGCGACCTTCCCATCGGCATCGTCGGTTCCATGTTCATCTGCACCCTGCTGTATATCGCAGTCGCCGGCGTGGCGGTCGGTTCCATGCCGTTCACCGAATATGCCCATAGTGCCGAACCGTTGGCGTTGATCTTGCGCAAACTGGGTAGCGGCGGCGTGGCGGTGGTTATCGGCGCTGCCGCGATCATCGCGCTTCCCACGGTGATCCTGGCCTTTCTCTACGGCCAGAGCCGCATCTTCTTCGTGATGGCGCGCGACGGCTTGCTGCCCACCAAACTGGCGCTGGTCAATGTACGCACCGGCACGCCGGTGCGTATCACCGTCGTGACCGCGATCATCGTTGCAGTGCTGGCCGGCTTGGTGCCGCTGGCCCAAATTGCCGCTCTGGCCAATGCCGGCACGCTGCTGGCATTCGCCGCTGTGGCGATTTGCATGTTGGTATTGCGCCGGCGCGCCCCGGAGCAAAAACGCATCTTCCGCAGTCCGCTGCCCTGGTTGGTCGGACCCGGAGCGATTCTGGGCTGTCTCTATCTGTTCTCCAGCCTGTCGCAGAGGACGCAGATTTTCTTTCTATGCTGGAATATTTTCGGCTTCGCCTATTACCTTGTATGGAAATTCCGCGGCGACAAGGCGGGCTGAGACTCACGCCGTCGGCTTGAGACCCGCCCCAATGGGCAGCTTCACGCGTTTTGGCCCGCCAATTCGGAATATAATGCCGAAAGCCTCAGCGGCGAGGCGTGATGACATGGCAAAAGCGGCCTATCGTTCCGGCAAGAGAAGGCGGAGGTCTGCGATGCGCCGCGCCGTTGCGGGATTATTCTTTTTTGGAGTCGCTTCGGCGTCGGTCCCGGCGGTCCTTGCCGATCCCGTCGTCTGCGATCTGAAGGCTTACAAGGCCCAGCCGGGACTGACCGCCGCGCCGGACGGCGATAGTCTTGCCGTGACCTGGGCCGGCGACGACGATCAGCAATTGCGTTTGACCGTGGCGGTGCGGGATGATGCGCCCGTCATCGATGCCCTGGCCTTGCGTCATGCAGGCAAAGATTGGGTGACGCTGGCGCGCAATCTCGGTCCGGACTATGCGGTGATGACCGGGCTGCGCCGCATCTCTGCCCAGCAGTTGGAACCGCTTTACGGTCTGGGCATCAAAATCACCCAGGACGTCCTGGACAGCTATCGCTGGGATTCGTTCTGGGACGCGCCGTTCGATCTATCGGTGCCCAAGCCGGGAGAACGATTCTCAAGCAGCGGGCCGCCGCCGAATGGCCTTTCCGGCACCGACCAGCCCGGTCTGCCGCGCAAGCCCGAAGAAATTCAGCGCGCCGAAGCCAACTATGCGGTCAAGAGTTGCCAGGTGAAGACCGACGGCGCCCGCCTGGAGATCGATTTTCCCGGCGTCCATCTGGGTCTGTTTGACGGCACCCTGCAATATACGATTTTCCGCGGCACCAATTTGATTCGCCAGCAGATAATGGCTTCCACGCAGGCGGCCTGGGTGGCCTACAAATATGACGCGGGACTGAAGGGCCTGGCAATCGAACCCGCCAGCCATGTGCGCTGGCGCGACATCGCCAACACCTGGCAGGACTATGCCTTTGGTGGTCAGGTCGACAGCGGCAAGGCCTCCTTGGCCGCCGCCAACCGGGTGGTCATAGCCGAGCAGACCAACGGCTCTATTGCCATATTTCCGCCGCCGCACAAGTTCTTCTGGGCGCGCGAGGTGGCGACCAATATGGGTTATAATTGGTACCGGAAGGACAGCGACACATCCTATTCCGTCGGTATCCGCCAGAACGAGCATGAAGATTTAAACGAAGGACAGGGCAATTGGGCGCTCTACAGCGCCCGACCGGGTACCCAGCAATTGATGCCGGTTTTTCTTTATCCCTCACTGACTTCGAGCAAGGAAACGGCCGAACGGGTGCTCGCCTTCACCCATGGCGATCACTACAAGAAATTGCCCGGGTACCAAGTCATGCAGCATCACTATCACATGTATTTGGGTCAGCGCTTGCTGGAAGAACATAATCTTGATGCCAAGCTGCCTGATCTGCAGGCGATCAAGGCGCTGGGCATCAACATCGTCAGCCAGATCGACTCGGTAATCCTGACCGGATTTTCCGTCGCGGGAACGCCTATCACGCAGGCGCAACGCGACGCCGGCGCTCTGCCGCCGCAGCCGGACAACCGGCCGCCACCGATGGTGGCGATGGCGGCCTCGGTCGAGGGCGCGCGCCTGAGCTCCGACAAGGATTTTTTGGTGATGGCGGACCAGGAAGTCTTCGGCGGTCCGTTGGGGGGGCATACCGATCTG
>DATHLY010000033.1:0-8854 GCA_035487655.1 Rhizomicrobium sp.
CGGCGCAAGCCGACACCACACTGTTGAACGTCAGCTATGATCCCACGCGCGAGTTGTACAAGGATCTCGGCGCCGCCTTTGCCGCCAGCTACAAGGCGGATAAAGTAATCGTCAACACCTCCAATGGCGGCTCGGGTGCCCAGGCGCGCGCCGTGATCGATGGGCTTCAGGCTGATATCCTGACGCTTGCGTTGGCTGCCGATATCGATGCGGTGTCCAAGAATGCCGGGCTCCTGCCCGGCGACTGGCAGAAACGCCTGCCGGACAATTCCATGCCTTACACCTCGACCATCGTCTTCCTGGTGCGCAAGGGCAATCCCTGGAAGATCAAGGACTGGAACGACCTGGTGAAGCCGGGCATCCAGGTGGTGACGCCCAACCCCAAGACCAGTGGCGGCGCGCGCTGGTCTTATCTGGCGGCATGGGCTTATGCCGAAAAGGCGCCGGGCGGCAACGCCCAGAAGGCCAAGGATTTCGTGGCCAATCTCTACAAGCATGTGCCGGTGCTGGACACCGGTGCCCGCGGCGCGACCATCACCTTCACCAAGCGCGGCATCGGCGATGTGCTGCTGTCATGGGAAAACGAGGCGCATCTGGCCCTGAAGGAATCGCCGGGCCAGTATGAGATCGTCTATCCCTCCCGCTCCATCCTGGCGGAGCCGCCCGTGGCGGTGGTCGACAAGAATGTCGACAAGCACAAGGCACGCGCCGCCGCCGAAGCCTTTGTGAAATTCCTTTATTCCCCGCAAGGACAGGAGATCGAGGCGAGGGATTTTTACCGTCCACGCAATCCGGAGATCCTGGACAAGTACAAAAATCAGTTTCCGAACATTCCGCTGGCAAGCGTGGACGGTGATTTTGGTGGCTGGATCAAGGCCCAGGCCACCCACTTCGCCGATGGCGGCATATTCGACCAGATCTATCAGCCTGGAAAATAGGCATTCGATTTTCCTGAATTCTTCCCCCACCTGTCCCGCGACGTTTCGGCGGCCCTGGAGTTTTCCTGAGAAGTCATGAGCGCGATCGGACTGAAAATCCCGCTGCCCCGGCCCCGGCATGTGCTGCCGGGCTTCAGCCTCTCCTTGGGCTTCACTCTATTCTACCTGACCGGGATCGTCCTCATCCCCCTGCTGGCTCTGGTGATCCGGCCCTTTGAGCTCGGCTGGGACGGGTTTTGGGCGGCCATCTCCACCCCCCGCGTGCTGGCCTCCTTGCGCCTGTCCTTTGGCATGGCGCTGTTCGCCGCCCTGATCGACTCCGTTTTCGGCTTCATCATTGCCTGGGTGCTGGTGCGCTACCGCTTCCCCGGCCGCGGCGTGCTGGATGCCATCATCGATCTTCCCTTTGCCCTGCCGACGGCGGTGGCGGGCATCGCCCTTTCCACTCTTTATGCGCCGAATGGCTGGCTCGGCTCGTTGCTGGCGCCCTACGGCATCCGCATCGCCTACACGCCCTGGGGCGTGCTGGTGGCCATGGTTTTTATCGGTCTTCCCTTCATCGTGCGCACCATGGAAGTGGTGCTGAACGAAGTGGGGAAGGAGATCGAGGAAGCCGCCGCCACCCTCGGCGCCACCCGCGTTCAGACGATTTTCCGGGTGGTGCTGCCCATGCTGATGCCGGCGCTGCTGACCGGCGCCGCCATGGCCTTCGCCCGCGGGGTGGGCGAATACGGCTCCATCATCTTCATCGCGGGTAACATCCCCGGGGTCAGCGAAATCGCGCCGCTGCTGATCGTCACCAAGCTGGAGCAGTATGACTATGCCGGGGCGGCCGCTATCGGCGTGGTGATGCTGGGCGCCAGCTTTGTGATGCTGCTGGCGCTGAATGGACTGCAGGGCTGGGCGGCGAAACGCAGATGAGCAACATTGCTTCTCACCGCAGCGCGCGCCAGCGCGGCTTCATCCGGCCCACTGACGATCCTATGTGGCTGAAAGCGCTTCTGGCCGCGGTCACCTTCGGCTTCATCGCCATCCTGCTGCTCCTGCCGCTGGTGCTGGTGTTCAAGGAAGCCTTGGCCCAAGGCGTTGGCGCCTTCTTCGCGGCCGTTCTTGAGCCCGACACGCTGGCCTCGGTGCGGCTGTCGCTGACTGCGGCGGCGATCGCGGTGCCGCTCAACTCCCTGTTCGGGATCGCAGCGGCCTGGTGCATCGCCAAGTTCGATTTTCCCGGCAAGACCTTCCTGGTCACGCTGATCGACCTGCCTTTCTCGGTCTCGCCGGTGGTGTCCGGCCTGATCTATGTGCTGGTGTTCGGCATGCAGGGCTGGTTCGGCAAGAGCCTGGTCGATCATGACGTCCATATCCTGTTCGCCCTGCCGGGCATCGTGCTTGCCACCATCTTTGTCACCTTTCCCTTTGTGGCGCGCGAGCTGATCCCGCTGATGCAGGATCAGGGCCGCGATGAGGAAGAAGCGGCCGCCACGCTCGGCGCTTCGGGCCTGAGCACTTTCCTGCGCGTCACCCTGCCCAACATCAAATGGGGCCTGCTGTACAGCGTGCTGTTGTGCAACGCGCGCGCCCTGGGCGAGTTCGGCGCGGTCGCCGTTGTTTCCGGCCATATTCGCGGCGTGACCAACACCATGCCGCTGCATGTCGAGCTGCTTTACAACAATTATGACTATGTCGGCGCCTTTGCCGTATCCGCCTTGCTGGCGATGCTGGCGCTGGTGACCCTTGCCCTGAAATCGTTGCTGGAATGGCGCTATGCGGATGAACTGGCCGCCATGCACCGTCACTAGGAGAAGACCATGTCGCTTACGGTAGACTCCGTCTCCAAGACATTTGGCCGATTTGCGGCCCTGAACGGCGCCAGCTTCGTCGCCCCGCAAGGCGGCTTCATTTCCCTGTTGGGTCCGTCCGGCTCGGGCAAGACCACGCTGCTGCGCATTCTGGGCGGGCTGGAATTTGCCGACAGCGGCAGTGTGCGTTTTGCCGATCTGAACTGGCTTGCCATGCCGGCGCGCACCCGCAATGCCGGCTTTGTCTTCCAGCAATATGCTCTGTTCCGGCACATGACCGTGGCCGACAATATCGCCTTCGGCCTGAAGGTGCGGCCGCGCAACAAGCGTCCTTCGGGCAGCGACATTCGGCAGCGCGTGAAGAACTTGCTGGATCTGGTCCAGTTGCCGGGTCTGGAAAAACGCTATCCCAGCCAACTCTCCGGCGGCCAGCGCCAGCGCGTGGCGTTGGCGCGGGCGCTCGCCATCGAGCCGCGCATGCTCTTGCTGGACGAACCATTTGGCGCGCTGGACGCCAAGGTGCGCAAGGAATTGCGCGCCGACCTGCGCCGCATCCATGACCATGCCGGCGTCACCACTGTCTTTGTGACCCATGATCAGGAAGAGGCCTTTGCCGTCGCCGATCTGGTGGCGGTGATGCGCGAGGGCAGGATCGAGCAATATGGCGCGCCCACCGATGTGCGGCGCAATCCGAAGACAGCTTTTGTGTCGGAGTTTTTAAGCGTCTAGTGTTGCCTAAAATCAGCTCATAGTTTTCCTCTCCCCTTGTGGGAGAGGAAGAAAAATCATTGGGTTAGCGGAGCGAGAGCGACGCTGAACCCATTGATTTTTCAGGTGTGAGACGCGACCGGCGGCGCCTAGCGTCAGCGTAGCGGAGCGGGCAAATCGATCCGTCGCTAGCGAGAGCGTAGCGCGACGATCGATTTGAGCGTCGAACGCCCGCGAAGCGGGCCCGGCCGCTCGCCTTAGCTCGCGACGTTCGTCGCTCGAAATGGTCCACCGGACCATTTCGCTCGCTATGCGAGACGCTCCGAACCCCCTCACCAGCAAAATCTAAGCACTTAGCTCCGCATGCGCTTCGCTAAGTGCAAGATTTTGCGTCCTCTCCCTCAAGGGGAGAGGAAAGAACCGCCAACAGACTTGGTCACGAGCGACTTTAAGCCGCGATGTTCTTGAGTCCGGTCCCGGCCGTAATCCCCGCCTTGCCGAGAATCTCCATCAACCCGGCCATCGCCTTTTCATTGTCAGGCGCGTCACCATTCTTGGCGGCCGCTTCCTGGGCCAGTGCCGCCGTATAGCCGGTGAGGAACCCGGGCTTGGAGAGATGAGCCAGGATCAGGTCGCGCGCCCTGGCCGACAATGCACCCTCCGTGAGGAAGCCGCCTGTCAAAAGTTTGAGCAGGGTTTGCACCTTGTCCACCGGCGAAGTGGGACGGGCCTCGATGGAATCGAACAGCCGGTTGCGCGCTTCCATCTGGACCGCCAGCTGATCCATGCGCTCGGCGATGGCCTCGCGAGTCACTTCGATGAAACCGCACCGGCGCACGCGCGCCTGAAGCTGCGCCAGCCTCTGCAGGCGCTGCATCAGCGGCACGCGGGGATTCTGGAAGAAATTCTCGAATGCCGCCGAGGTCAGGATCGGCATCACATAGCTGCTGAGTTGGCGCTTGTTTTCGGCGCCGATGATATTGTCCTCGACGAATAGCAGGCGGTCGATCTTCTCGTCCGGCCCCGCCTCGGTGATGTACTGGCCCAGCGCCTCCTGCACCACCAATCGCTTGGAGCGCAAGGTGAAGGCGGTGATCAGGTCCTCATGGCTCAGATATTTGCCGACGCCCATGACAATGCGGTTGGCGATGGAGCGCAGGGTCTTTAGCTCCTCGACCATCAATTCCGGGCAAAGCCGCTTGCTGCTCTTGAATTCCGATATGATGCGCGTGGCGATGGCGGTGCGCGCCTCGGGCAATGTGTCGGCGGCGAAATGCTGAGTGAGTGCCGCCAATCCCTGGCCGCGGCCTCCACCGTCCGGCTCCTTGCCCAGGAACAGGCTCACCAGCTTGTTCAGCGCCTGGCCCAAATTTTCTGACGGTCCCAGCAGATTGTGCAGGGCGGCCGCGCCATTGAGGATTTCCGCCAGAATCGCGTCCACCGACGACTGAATCAGCTTGCGCGGGCCGTCGTCTTCTGCGGGCGCGTTCTCCATGATGGTGATCAGCATCATGACCTTTTCATCCCAGCCGCTGGCATTCTTCAGATGCCTGGCGAGCGCGCCGTTGAAGACATAGGCGGCGTTGCCCTGCCCCCACAGGGTCTTCGCCAGTTCGGCGAACTGCTCGGGCTGGGGATCGGGAAACAGGCCCTTGCGCTGATCGCGATAGACGCGCTGGATGGCCTTGGTGGCAAGGTCGTTCAGGCTCTTGATGATCTGCTGCACAGACACGGTGGTGGAAGCCGCCTGGGCCACTGCAATCTTCTGGATGGCGTGCTGATAGGCCGTCCCGGTGGCCTCGAATTTTTCCAGCATGTCGGCACGATGGATCAGTTCGGTGATGGTGATGGTGTTGCGCGTCAGGAAATCCCGCAGCAGCCGGTGCATGGTCGCGCGCGCGTGATAGGAATAAAGGTCTTCCGGCTTGAAACAGGGTAGCGCGTTGGGCGCGTCTTCCTGCGCCGGCGCCAGCGTCATCTGGTTGTGGCCATCCTCGAAGATTCTCAGGGTGAGGAAGTCGCCGGTTTCGTCGTTGTAGGTTTCTTTGACCACCTTGACGCCGGTCGCCTGCTCGGACGTCATCAACTCCTTGGCCATCTTGAGCGCGACGTCCCGCGAGGACGACACTTCATGCAGCGTCCAGCCGCCTCGCGCGCCCACGCGCCGGAAGATCTCGTAATGGATTTCGCGCCCCATGCCGCAAATGTCGCCGAGGCTCGCTTTAAAGGAAGTTAACCCTGTGCGAGGCCTAGCCGGCGCCGGGATGGCCCGATAGGTCACGGATGGTGGGGTGGGTCCCACACAGGGCACAGTCGGGGTCCTTGGGCAGGCGGGCAGTGCGGAATTCCGCCGTAAGCGCCTTGTAGGTCAGGATTTTTCCGGCCAGCCCGGTGCCCAGCCCTGCCGCTTCCTTCAGGACTTCCAAGCCTTGCAGCGAGCCCATCACGCCAGCCGCTGCCCCAAGAACCCCGGTCTCCGAGCAGCTGGGCACAGTGCCGGGTGGTGGAGGTTCGGCGAACAGGCAGCGATAGCAGGGCAAGCCAGGTTCGTGGCCCTTATAGGTGGCCAACTGTCCCTCGAATTCGGTCACCGCAGCCGAGACCAGGACCTTCCTGGCAAAGAAGCAGGCATCATTGAGCAGGAAGCGGGTGGCGAAATTGTCGGAGCCGTCGGCGATGATGTCATAGCCTTGGATCAGGTCCATCACATTGGCTGCGGCAAGACGGAGCGGATGGGCTTGCACCTGGACCCCAGGGTTCAACGAGGTTAGCGCTTCAGCTCCGGCCTCAACCTTTAGCCGGCCGATATCGGCGGTGCGAAACAGGACCTGGCGCTGCAGGTTGGACAGGCTGACCGTGTCGTCATCCACCAGCCCCAGCGTGCCAATGCCCGCCGCCGCCAGATAGAGCGCGGCCGGGTTGCCCAGCCCGCCGGCGCCTACGATTAGCACCCGAGCCTTGCGGATCTTGGTCTGGCCCACGCCGCCCACCTCCCGCAGCACCAGATGGCGGGCATAGCGGCTCAATTCTTCGTCGTTCAACATCGGAATTCCCTACGCGGGTAATATGTTATGGCAATCAACGACTTACCGCGCAACATAGGGTGCAGCATAAACCGCTCTTGCTGCGGATTTTGTTGCAGCATGAAGTGCAGCAAAACGGAGCGTCGGCGAGGTCGGTAGCGTCAGCGTGCCGACGAGCGACCAAATGTACGTCAAGTCCTTCGGTACACCCACACTTTGGCGGGCGGAATATTGGCCAGGACGGTGGCGGCACGCACCACCGAAAAGCCGGCGGGCGGCTTCACCGGAGCTTGGGGTCCGTAAGAGAACTGAACAAAGGGCGCGCCCGGCCCCATCCGGCGCGCCAGCCCCGCCATGAAGGCCTGGCGGCGGGCCATCGAATGATTGAGCAGCGGAATGCCGGACACGATGGCGCCAAAGGGGCTGCTGTAGCGCGGCCCCAGGCTACGGTCCAAGTCGAAGGCATCGCCATGGATCACATGGGCGCGGGGAAACCGCTCCGCCAAATGGCGGGCCAGGTCTTCATCATATTCCACCAAAGTCAGGCGTTCGGGCACGACGCCGCGCGCCAGGATGGCCTCGCTCACCACCCCGGTGCCCGGCCCAATCTCCAGAACCGGACCCGCATGGGGGTCGATCTGGCGGGCGATCGCCTCTGCCAGGGCCGGGCTCGACGGCATCAACGCACCGATTTGCTTGGGGCGGGCGATCAGGGCGCGCAGGAAGCGCAGATTGTCGGCAAGGGTGGTGGTCAATGGGGTCGGCCTTGCCCTGATTGCGAAGTTGAAAGCAGACTAAGCCAAAAAACCAACCCAGCGAAAGCGCTCACTTCTCACAAGTCTTCCAGAATTCTTTCAACCGGGCGAGAAATCCCTCAGCCTCGGGCTGAGTGCCGGCTTGGCTTTCCGCCTCGAACTCCCGCAGCAATTCCTTTTGCCGGCGTGTGAGCTTGACCGGCGTCTCGACCGCCAATTCCACATACAAGTCGCCCTTCTGGGCGCTGCGCAACACGGGCATGCCCTTGCTTCTGAGGCGGAATTGCCGTCCCGGCTGGGTCCCTTCCGGGATGACCACCTTGGCGCGGCCGCCATCCAGGGTCGGCACCTCGATGTTGCCGCCCATCGCCGCCGTCACAAAAGACACCGGCACGCGGCAATGCAGGTCGTGTCCGTCACGTTGAAAGATGGGATGCTCGGTGACGGAGAGGAAAATATAAAGATCGCCCGGCGGCCCGCCATTGACGCCGGCAGCGCCCTCGCCGGAGAGGCGAATGCGTGTGCCTTCTTCCACGCCGGGTGGCACGTCCACATTCAGCATGCGGTCTTTCTGCACCAGGCCCGAGCCGCGGCAGGTTTTGCAGGGATTGCGGATGATCTTGCCGGTGCCGCGGCAACTGGAACAGGTGCGCTCGATGGTGAAGAAGCCTTGGGTGGCGCGCACCTTGCCGTGGCCGGCGCAGGTGGGACACGTTTCCGGACTGTGGCCAGGCTCGCTGCCTAAGCCCGAACAGGCTTCGCAAGCGACCTGGGTGGGGACTTTGATCTCTGCGGAACGGCCGGCGAAGGCTTCGTCCAGGGTGATGGTTAGGTTATAGCGCAGATCCTGGCCGCGATTCTGGCGCTTGCCCCGCGCCATGCCGCCCATCATCTGGCCGAAAATATCCTCGAACACATCGCCAAAGCTTGAGAAGTCACCGAATGGATTGCCGGCGCGCGCGCCGGCGGCGCCCATGCCGCCTTCGAAGGCGGCATGGCCGAAGCGGTCATAGGCCGCGCGTCTCTGATCGTCCTTCAGGACGTCATAGGCTTCGTTGATTTCCTTGAACTTGATTTCGGCGGTGTGATCGCCGGGATTCTTGTCGGGGTGAAACCGCATCGCCAATTTGCGATAGGCGGACTTCAGAACGTCCGCGGACGCGCCCTTCTGGCATTCCAGGGTCTCGTAATAACAGCGCTTCATGCCCCAACTTTACCTCTGAACCCCCTCTGGCCTCCGCATCTTTGCAGCGCGCTTACGCGCTCGCGATGCTTCGTTCCTACGCTGCCGCTACTCACCCTCCCCCTTCCCGTGCTTCGCACGAAGGGGGAGGAAGACTGAGTTACGCTGCGCCCTTCTTGTTCTCGTCCACTTCCTCGAAGTCGGCATCGACGACGTTATCGTCGGGTTTATTGCCGGCACCGTCGGCGGCGGCATCGGCGGCGGCGCCGGCGGACTGCTGCGCCTTGTACATCGCCTCGCCCAGCTTCATCGAAGCCTGGGCCAGTGTATTGGTCTTTTCCTTGATGGCGTCGACGTCATCGCTCTTGACCGCGTCCTTCAACGACGCAACCGCCGCTTCAATGGCGCTCTTTTCCTCCGCGCTCACCTTGTCGCCATGTTCGCCCAG